>JAUNIV010000468.1 GCA_030523385.1 Bacteroidales bacterium
GGAAATTGGTGACCATCTTGCGGACTATCTTGTATTCGTAGCCCGGCGCGATGATAATCTGCGTACTGGTGTGCAGGGTCTCCATGCCGTGACGGTCTAAGTAGTCAGCTATCTGCTGCAAGGATTCCTGTGCCGACAGTGTGTCATTGTTCTCGTAAGGCATCCATTGCGGCACGTGCAGTTCCTCTTGTCCGGCATCGGGATTGCGGCTGATGAGCATTCCTACATAGTAGAGGCTCTCCAGCGTGCGCACCGAAGTAGTGCCCACGGCTACGGCATGTCCGTCGTGCGCTATCAGTTTCGCGATGGTGCGTCGGCTCACCGAAATATACTCCGTATGCATCTCATGCCCTTCTATCTCTTCGCTCTTCACGGGCTTGAAGGTGCCTGCACCCACGTGCAGCGTCAGCTCTTCGCGGTCTATGCCTCTTTCGTCTAATGCCGACAATACCCGTTCGGTGAAGTGCAGTCCCGCCGTGGGAGCGGCTACCGAACCTTTTATCTTCGAGTACACCGTCTGATAAGTCTCCTTGTCGCTTTCCTGCGTTTCGCGGTTCAGGTACGGAGGGATGGGCAATTCGCCCACGGCTTCCAGCACATCGGCAAAGCTCAGCGTGTCGTCGTCCCAACCGAAGTCTATCCAGTGGCTCGTGCCTCTGCATTCGCCTCGCGTGGCGGTGAGCGTCACTGTCCGGCCTTTCACTTCCACCGTGCGGCGCAAGGTTCCTTCCTTCCATTTCTTCAGATTGCCTATCATGCAGAGCCAACTGCAACTGCCTGTCTGCTGAAAGTTGAGCGCATAGTCGTTGGGACGGGCCGGCTCCAGACAGAACACCTCGATGAGTGCCCCCGTCTCCTTGCGGAAGTGCAGTCGGGCCTGTATCACCTTTGTATTATTGAAAATCATCAGTTCGCCCGGCTCCAGATATTGCGGCAACGAGGTAAAGACATCCTCGCTCACCTCGCCGTGCCTATACACTAACAGTTTGGAGTGGTCGCGTTGGGGCAGAGGGAATTTGGCAATCCGCTCGTCGGGAAGCGGATAGTTGAACTCGCTTATCTTGATATGTTTTGTTTCTTCCATGTCGGTTGGGTTTATATATTATGGTATTGCTTGCTAAAAGCGATGCAAAGATAGTAAAACTGCTATAATTCAGTGAGGAATGGCAGGGAAATGTGATTTAATTGCGTATCTTTGCGCCAACCAAAACAGAAAATAAAAATGAAAATAGGAGATAAAGTTCGCTTCCTCAGCGAAGTAGGAGGCGGAATCGTGAAAGGATTTCAGGGAAAAGACATCGTGTTGGTAGAAGATGCCGACGGCTTCGACATACCGATGCTGATAAAGGAATGTGTGGTGATAGACACCGATGATTATAACATGAAGCGCAAACCCGCTGCGCCGAAGCCCGAAGACGGAAAGGCGAAAAGCAAGACTGCGGCCGTGCGCACCGAAGAAGAGGAAGAGGACGAACGCCCCATCACCTACCGTCCGGCCGAACGGAAAGGAGGCGATGTGCTCAATGTGATGCTTGCCTTCGTGCCGCAAGACATCAAGACCATCTCTGTCACGGCCTTCG
>JAUNIV010000469.1 GCA_030523385.1 Bacteroidales bacterium
CAATGCACACCGCCAAAGCCATGATGCCGGTAACCACGCAGATAATCATGAATGTGCGTGCCAATTTCTCTTGTTTATTTGTTCCCATGTTCATTTTCCTATAAAGTCTTTGATGACTTTCAGTGTGGCGGCTTTTGCCTTCTCTAAGTCATCGTTCACTATCACAATGTCGAACTTGTTGGCAAAGCCCAATTCAAATTCGGCTTTGGCTATCCGGCTTTCTATCACTTCGGGGGTGTCTGTGCCGCGCCCCACTAAGCGTTTGCGCAGCTCCTCCACGCTGGGCGGCTGGATGAATACGGACAATGCGCGGTCGGCGTAATACTTCTTGATGTTGCAGCCACCCACTACATCCACATCGAATACCACATTCTGCCCTGCTTCCAACTGTTTTTCCACTTGGGATTTCAGTGTGCCGTAGAAACGGTTCTCGTACACTTCCTCGTATTCTAAGAATTCATCGTTGGCAATGCGCTGCTTGAATTCTTCGGGCGTGAGGAAGAAATACTCCACTCCGTGTTGCTCCGTTCCACGGGGCGGACGGCTGGTGGCAGAGATGGAGAATGCCAGATTCAACCCTTGCGTGAGCAAATAGTTGATGATGGTTGACTTTCCCGAACCCGAAGGAGCGGAAAAGATGATGAGCTTTCCTTTTTCCATGGTAATTATATATAAGGTGGATTACATGACATTCAATACCTGTTCCTTTATCTGCTCCAGTTCGTCTTTCATCTGAACCACGATGTTCTGCATCTCGGCCTGGTTGGACTTGCTGCCGGTCGTGTTGATTTCACGTCCCATTTCCTGGGCAATGAAGCCCAACTTCTTTCCTTGTCCGTGGCCGCCTGCCATGGTTTCGCGGAAATAATTCAGGTGGTTGGCAAGGCGTTGCTTTTCTTCGTTGATATCCAACTTCTCGATGTAGTAAATCAATTCCTGCTCCAGCCGGTTCTTGTCGTAATCCACCCCGATGTTCTTCTCCAGTGCGTCGGTGATGCGGTCGCGTATCTTGGCCACCCGCTCGGTCTCATACGGTTCGATGGATTTCAGTAGCCGTTCGATGTTGTCCAGCTTTTCATTGAACTTCTTCTCCAAAGCCATCCCTTCCTGTTTGCGGAAGTCCACTAGATGGGCGATGGCTTCTTCCACCACTTTGCGTACTGTTTCCCACTCTTCTTCCGTCAGTTCGGGTGTTTCGTCCTTGCTCATGATGTCGGGCATGCGCAGCAACACAGTCATGTAGTCAGCCTGAGGGTAAGCATAACCCAATGTATTGGCCAGTGCTTTCAGCTGTTTGTCATAACTTTTGGCAAGCTCTACGTTGATTTGAGAGGCTGCCGTGTCGGCTTCCTTCTCTATCCATAAGCTGAAATCCACTTTGCCCCGTTCCAGCGACTGAGTGATGAGGGTGCGTATCTCCATCTCTTTTTCACGATACAGCGGCGCAATGCGGGTGGATAAATCCAGCGCTTTGCTATTCAGTGATTTTATCTCTACGTTAATTTTTTTACCTCCGAATGTGGCGGTCGATTTGCCATATCCGGTCATTGATTGTATCATAACTAATGTATTTT
>JAUNIV010000068.1 GCA_030523385.1 Bacteroidales bacterium
AGTAGGCAACGGTTCCAACTTTTCCATTTTCTGCTGTTGGCCGACACGGGGAAAACCATGGTAAATCATGACGATGCCCGATACAAACCAGGCAAAAAACAGGATGCTGAGCAGTGTGCCCAGTATCCTGTGGAGGGTATAAAATAATTTCGTAATCATGAGATTAGAATGAATAGGTGGCAGATAACAGGAAGTTGCGCGGCATACCCGGCACGTACTGGTTGCCCAAAGACTGGTTGAAGTAATCTTTGTCGAACAGGTTGTTGATGTTCAGTCCTAAACGTACGTTGTTCTTCAACTTGTAGCTGAGGCCTAAATCGGTCATCCAGTAAGAAGGGAAGACAGATGAGTTGGTAGAATTGCGGTACACCTTGTCTTCATAAGTCACGCTCAGGTTCACTCCGAAGTCTTTCAGCCAGCCCTTTGATACGGTGTAGTCTCCCAGTACGTAGAACGTGTTTTTGGGAATGTATGCATATTGCAATCCTTTGGTAGCATCGCTGTTTACGTAAGGGTTGTCTGCCATTTCACGTACCTGCGCATCAGTGTATCCATAACCTGTAGATAGCATCAATCCGCGTATCGGATTCCAAGTCAGCGAGATGTCGAAACCTTTGGAGTCCATACGTCCTACTTGTCCGGTAATGGTAGAGGTTGCTGTCCCTGCATTTGTCTCATCGCCCTTATTGGCTATGGTACGGGTCATGTTATATTTGTTGATGTAGAATACACTGAAGTCGGCTTGCAACTTGTTCGACAGTTCATAGCGTGCGCCAACTTCTATTTGGTATCCTTTTTCGGGTTTGAACACTTCAGAACCGTCTTTTGGTGTGAATACCTTTCCGTCTTTGTCCACGTAGATGACATCGGGACTGTAGAATGTCATGATAGGTTTGAAGTAAGTGCCTACGGAAGCGAAGATAGAAAGGTCTTTGGTAGGCAGGTACACACCGCCCACACGGAACGTAAATGCCTTGTTCACGATTTTACTGAACGCACTTCCGTCCGGTTCATTGTAGCTTCGTCCTCCGTTGATGACATCCACGCCCGTGGCTCGCCGGTAGCTGTAGAGATCATAGCGTCCTGCCAGCAATACTTTCCATTGCTCGCTCAGTTCAATCAAGTCTTGCAGGTAGAAACCGTGCATCCAATAGCGTTGAACAGATACTTTGCTGAACTTGGTATCCATCCAACCTATGCTGTGCGGATTGTACACTGTGCCGTGTCCTGTCAGTCCGGGACCTACCACATCATCTCCCTTGCTCCCGAAGTTGTAACCACTATATGAATCGCGGTGCAGGTATATGAGCGAATATCCCGCCAAATAGTTATGCTTCACTTCTCCTGTATAGAAGTTGCCGTTCAGTTCCAGTTGGTTATTGATGGTTTTGGCTATGTGCGAGAAACGGAGCGGATAACTATAATAAAGAGAATCCAGGCAGATGTATTTGCGTGCTCCTTTCGATTCGTAGTAATGCTTGTATATGGCTTCATCGCTTGTCAGATAACTCAAGGTTTCCGTACCAAAATAGTCAATGTCGTCGTAACTATAAGACAGCTTGTCAGTCAGGCGGAAAGCATCGTTGAATGTGTGGCGGTACTGTCCGGAGATGTTGAAGCTGCGGTTATACATGAAGTCCGATTCGCTGTTATAGCGTGCTTCCTTGTCCAGTCCCGGAAGCATATCGCCCGAGTGTAAGTACAGGCTTCCGTCTGATGCGTTGTAAATATCCGATGTCATTACGGCTGGCAGACCTATTTCGGTGGAATAAAAGTCATGGTTTCCTCCCAAACGTATGTCAATATCGTCTTTTTCGGTCAGTTGTCCACCAATGGCCAGATAACCCGAAAGACGCTTCTGCGCATTGTCGCGCCATCCGTCTTGGTTCTGGTAGTTGAAACTGCCGTAATAGTTTAATGGCCCAATGAGCTTTCCTCCAAATCCCAGTGTGGTCTGCATGTTGTACCAGCTTCCGTAGGCCACGCGGGCATTCACCGTTTGTTTTTCGGAAGGTGACTTGCGCACTACATTGACAATACCGCCTACGGCCGATTGCCCATAGAGTACGGAAGCAGGACCTTTCAATAATTCAATGCTTTCTACCGATGAAAGATCCATGAATGGGTAAGAGTTGTTGATGGAGGAACGTTCATCGCGTATGCCGTCTACCATGATGACAGAATGGTCGAAACCACGGATAGACATTTGTTGGAAAGCTCCATAGGTGGTTTGTATGCGGACGCCAGGTAAGAAGCGTGCGGCATCCTGAATGTTTTGTATGCCTCTTTCCACTAAGATTTCAGATGGCAGTGTGGCTGTGGATATAGGCAGATAGTTCTTGGGAACATCCAGTTTCAATACTTCTGCCTGTTTATTTTGATTAGTAATAATCAACACTTCCCCGATGTCGAAAATCGTATCATTGAAATTGGTGTATTCCTTTTTGTTCTGTGCCAATGTGGGTATGGCACAAGCCGCACAAAGTAGTGCAGCTATTGCTGTTCTTTTTTTCATTTTCATTATATATTAAAACTTATCTTTCCCTTTGGCATACTCTTTCTTCTTGTCGTTGATAGGGAGCAGCTTGTGGGTGGTGGCAAAACGAATGCGGTCGATGAACAAATCCTGTATGGCAGGATTTTCGCCCAAACCTTTCATATATACTTCTACGTCGTAGCCTGCCTCTTCCAGTGCTTCTTTCCATTCTCCGGCAATGTCGTTTTTGGCGTGTTCACCTGCCACAAACATGAAAGGAACCAACGTGACTTTCTTTTCATTGCCGGCATTCAGCAGGCGCAAGGCATCGTCGAAAGTCGGATAGCCTTCTATGGTACCCACATGGGCATGGGCGTAGCCTTTGGCTTTCAGCATATAGTCCATCATGGCGTAGGCGGCAGTGATGGGAGCGTAAGTGCCGTGGCCTACCAATACGGTGGCTCTGTCGGCAGGTAGGGCAGGCATCAGTGCCTGAATCACCTGTTCATAATCTTCCGGACCGCACAGCAGCGGCAATCCGATGCGTACTTCCTTGAAACCGGCAGCGGCTTCCGCTATGTCCTGTCGTAAAGATTCCATTTCGATACCGTCTATGATGTTGCTGGACTGGACAATGAGGTGTGTGTAGCCTTCTTTGCTCAGCTGTGCCAATGCTTCGGCAGGAGTCTGCTTCTCTATGCCACGCTTTTGCAGGCGGTGGATGATGATGCGTGAAGTGTAGGCTTCGCGCACTTCCAGGGTAGGAAAGGCTTCGGTGGCTTTGCGCGTGATGGCATCGATGGTAGCCGCGCGGGTATCATCGTGAGTGGTTCCGAAGTGTACCATGAGCAGGGCTGCTTTATCGCCCGGTTGCATTGTGGCAAAGAAATCGGATGCTTCGTAGCGGGTCTCTTCGGCGTGGATGGGAAGTATGATTGCTAAAAGCAAGAGAAGAAGGGATAATGTTTTTTTCATGTGATGAGGATGTTTGTTAGTGGGTGGATGATGAAATCTGATAGTACACCATGTGATGCACTATCAGATTTTTTAGAAAAAGAGAAATTTATTAGAGTTGAACGTTTTCCTTATGCTTCCGGCTGATAGTCTTCACCGTTTTCCCAGGCACTCTCGTCATTCCAGTTTTCATACAGGTGGTTTACCCAAATCTGACGGATTTCGGGATAGCTTCCCAAGGCTTTGATGCCACAACCGTCTTTGATACCGTGGTCGGCACCGGCTTCTCCTACGGGGTGTGCTTCGAAGTTGCGATCTACATTGAATCCAATCTTTTCCAGACGTTCGCGCCAGCTGTATTCATTGGTGTTCAGTTCTACTTCGCTCAGGTCATCGCCTTCGGCCATGGCTTCCAGTCCCCACAGGTCGTTGTGAGCGTGGTCACCTGCGATAGACATGAAGGGAGCTAAGTAAACGGTTACTTCATTTGGCTGCAATCCTTTGTCTTCGCAGTATTTCATGATTTGTGAATACACGCAGTTGGGATAGTTGCCAATTTGGCTTTCGGGTATTCTGTTAGAAGCCAGTTCTTCTTCTTCCTTCGGCCAGAAAAGCATTTCACCGTAATCCACAGTACCTACAAAGATATTGCCGTTAGTGGCACGTGACTGGAGGGCTTTTTGTGCATCGGCATACTTTTGGTTGGCATTGTAGTTGGTGTCCGGATTACCGTGTCCCATTAGCAGGACGAGGTTCTTCGGGTCGGCCAGTTTGCTTTGGTAGTGGTTATACAGAACGTCGGCCACAGCTTCCGTATCTTCATCTGTGCTCAGCAAGTTGGCACCTTTCAGTACGTTGATGTGCGGATAGTCCTCAATCATGAAGTTCTTCTTGATGTCGGTGTTCATCAGTGAGAGGTATTCCTCACCGGGAATCACGTGCAGTGACTGTATGGCTACGCGGGTGTAACCGGCATCGCCGATGGCCTGCAACCAGTCGCCCAGCTTGTAGCGGGATACTCCGGTAGATGCTTCGGCACGTCCGATACAGGTACGTGAGGTAAATGACATGTAGATGTCTGTGTTGGGGAATTTGGCTTTGAAGTCGGCTATGACATCGTCATATACAGCCAACGATTCATTGTAGGTACTTCCGAATGTACAGAGCAGGATGGCAGTGTCGTGTGCTTTGGTTTCCTGCACGACTCTCACGGCCGGATTGACTGTGCTTTCTTCGTCATCATTGTCGCTACAAGAAGTGAATCCCGTAGTGGCAGTGGCAGCCACAAGGGCGGCCAGCAAGTAATGTTTGATTTGTTTCATACGAATTTAAATTAAGTTTATAAATGTAGTTAATTGTTTGGGCTTTTGAATTTGATGAGTGCCGATACGTAGAAGTTCCGTCCCGGGGTGGTTGTGGCTCGGTTGCGCCCGAAGGGGGTACGATCTACGTAATCGAAGATATTGTCCACGCCTGCATTCAGGGTCAGGTTCCATTGCTTCATCTTCAGCAGGGAGTGGGCTGTATTGATGCGCCAAGTCTGGAAGGCATCGGCGTCGTTGTCCTCTATGTAGTGGCGGGTGGACTGGTATTTGCCGTATATGCCTATGCCTAACCGATAGCGTTTCCAGGCGTGCTGCCAGGCTACGTTGAGGGTGGCATTGTGGCACGACGTGGCATCAATGGGCAGATAATCCAAGTATTTGTCTCCTTTGTTGGGATATTGTCCTTTGGGATCGGCATAGCTGTAACCTCCGCCGATGGTCAGGGAGGTGAGAGGGCGGTAACTGAATGTCACGTCCACTCCGTAGATGCGTGCCTTTGTCAGGTTGGTATATTGTTTGCTCTTCTTGATCTCCAGCATCTTTTCTTCGGGAGTGACCCCGATTTCTACCAGCTCTATCATGTTGTTCAGCCGGTTGATGTAACCTGTCACGCTGGCCTGAAAGCGTTTGCCCACGTATTCCGCACCGATGGAAGCATATTGCGAGGTCTGTGCCTTGAGGTCGGCATTGCCGTGATAGGCGGTCAGCTCTCCGCCACCTATCACACCTGTGAAACTGTAATAAAGTTCTTTGATGGTAGGTGCTTTGTAGCCTAAGGAGTAGGATGCACGCAGATTGAAATCGCCTGCTTTGTAGAGGGCAGAGATTTTGGGGCTGACGTTCAGTCCTGTTTCCTTGTGTTGGGTGCCGCGTATGCCGGCGGTTATCACCAAGGCATCGGTAGCGGTCCATTCTTCTTGCGCGTATGCTGCCAGCGTATAGACAGAGGCCCGGTTGTTGTCAATGCGGTGGGGAGATTCCAAGTGGTTGTATTGGTATTCCAGTCCGGCATTCAATATATGACGGTCGCCCAAATAGAACACACCTTTCACCTGCGTCAGCACTTGCTTCTGTATGCTCTGCTTGATGCGTTGGCCCGCATAGTAGGTGATGTGCTGGTGGCGGTCGTTGTCTAAATAATAATCTGTATATTCGTTCAGCTTATAGTCATAGAAATAGCCGTACCGACCGTAAGATACATCGGCCGTGAGGTAATTGCGTTGGTTCAGCTTGTACTTTCCGCCTGCTCCCAACGTATAGTTCCGATAATAGAAGTCATTGCTTGTGTATTGCCAGGGACCATGCGCACGCATCACCCAACGCTCGTAGTAAGTGCCTTCGGCATTCAGCTCCAGCTTGCGGTTCACCTGCCATTCTATGTTTTCAGATAGCGTATAGTTGGTAGAGCGGTTCACCGTCATGGTGGTGGTTCCGGACTTCAGCTGGTTCTGGTCCCATTGCAAGTCGGTGTTTCGCCATCCGTCAGTGTGTCGGAAGTTGACACCGGTCACTGACTTCAGCTTGCCCAACGTAATGCCGAAGCTGGCGCTTTCGCGTACGTCGCCATGTTCGCCTACGCGACTGGTACTGGTAAGTTCCACTTTCTCGCGGTTGCGTTTGGTAATGATGTTGATGACTCCGGCAATGGCATCGCTGCCATAGAGAGAAGAGGCCGCGCCTTTCACTATCTCAATGCGTTCTATGTTGGCAGGGTTCAACTGGTTTAGGTCGTTCTGTCCACCGACGTCGCCGTTCATGCGTTTGCCGTTTATCATGATCAGGATGTAGTCGTTGTTCAGTCCGTTCAGTTGGATGTGGCTTCCCATATCGCCGTCATGGAAAGTCAGTGAGGGACACAATCCGCTCAGCAGGTCATCGATGCTGCGTGCCTGATATTGCTCCAGTGCTTTGCCCGTAATGACTTCGGTCTGCACGGGAGCGTCTTTCAGGTAATGCTGCGTGCCTGTACCGGTCACCACTACTTCATTGAGCAGTACGGACAAGTCTTTTTCATCCTTGTCTTTCAGGATGCTTTGCGCATAAATGCTTTGTGCGCCCAGTAATAAAATGACAGATAATAAATGCCTCATTTCTGTGTCTTACATTATAATATAATGAATATACACACACAAGGCTTCCTCTTCGGAAGAAGAGTTGTCACAAAGGAATAGGTTTTTCCTTCCCTCTTTGGTTATGGAGCGAAGGAAGATTTTATTCGGATGGGACACTGTGCTCCTAATCCTGGAAGCCCGGTGCAAGTTGTTTCAACGGATTCGGCAGGTATTCTGGCTTTCCTCTGGTCCGGATGTCTTCCCATTTGCCAAGGCAAACAGTGACAGTCTTTCATATCCCGACCAACACATCGGAGGATTTACAGCTACAGGTATAGCCCCGGATTTGCACCGGGTTCCCTTGCATGAGGGTGTGACGAGACACCCTCATTACCGTAATCTGGCGGCAAAGATAGAACTTTATTTTTATATCTTATCCTTGTTTGCTAAAAAGTTTTAATCCTTGAAGCGCAGCGATAAGCTTACATAGAATGAACGCCCCGGATTAAGCGTGGCATAGTTGCTGTTGTAAGGGCGGTCGTCCACATAATCGAAGATGTTTTCGATGCCGCAACCAGGCTCCAGGATGAATGACTTCAAGTGGAAGGTATGGCGCGTGTTCAAGTCCCACAGCTGGTAATTGGGGGCATATCCGTAACTCTTTGAGAAACGCTTGCTGTTGATGCGTCCGTTCAGATTCACGTTCAGGCTGTATATCTTCCAACTGTGTCCCCATTGGGCATTGATGTTGTAGGCATTCTTTATGCTTTTGTCTATGGGCTGTTCCAGCGTTTCATCTTCGGTGCTCAGGTGTGTATAACCTGCATTCAGGTTGAAACCTGCACCCAAGTAAGCATTGGCAGACACGTTGATTCCATAAATGTGTGCTTTGGCTATGTTGTCGCGTTGGCGCACCTCCTTGTGTCCGTACTGTTCCATGGCTTCATCTCCCGTAGCAACGGTGCGGTAGTCTATCATGTCGCGTATCTTGTTATAGAAAGCATTGACAGAAACAGAAAAGCGTTCGTGTACATATTCGGCATTCAGCGAGAAATAGTTGCTCTTTTCAGGTTTCAAGTCCAAATTGCCGATAGTCATTCGGTCAGTGGTTTTGGCAATGTCCGTGGCATACATTTCACTCAGAGTAGGAGCGCGGAAGCCGGTAGAGTAGGAGGCACGCAGGTTGAAACGTCCCGGCTTGTACATCAAGGCTATGTTGGGTGTTGCATGGTTCTTGAAATTCTCGTGGTAGAGATAACGCAATCCTATCAATGCCTGAAGATTATCCAGCAGCTTGATTTCGTCTTGAGCAAAGAGCGCAAATGTGTAAACGTCTTCCTTGTCAATATTGTCTGTCTGGCTTTTGAGAACGTCTGTTATGTATTCTGTGCCTACGGACAATTTGTGATGATCGCCCAAACGGAAGATGCCTTTGATGTTCAGGTTGTGGTTGCGTGTGCGTTTGCGCACCTGTTCATCGCCTGCCAGGGCATTGTAGGTCTTGTAATCCTTGAAGAAACAGTAGGTGGACGAGTAATAATCGGAATGATAATCGGCAGTGATGTAGTTTCCGCGACTAATCATGTATTGTGCGCCTGCACCGTAATTGAATGTTTCGTGCAGCAGGTTGTAGTAATAGGCATCATACGGACGTCGTGTCTTGTTGTCGTAATAGCCGCCTCTCACGTAGAACGAGAGTTTGTCTGTAGCATCGAAGGTGAACTTTTGGCTTACCGTGTTGCTATAGAAGCCTGTAGAGGCCACTTTGGCTGTTTCCTCCAGTTCGCCCGTCTTCGAGTTCTCCTCGTATGGGCTCAGTTGCCATCCGTCAGCCTGTTGGCGGCGATAGGAGGTATAGGAACCAAACTTGCCGGTATTCACATCGGCACTGACAGATTCGGTGAAGCGTCCCTTGCTGCCATAACGTGTGTCGCTGCTCACATTGACTGCATTCTTTGCTTCGTTGGTGATGATGTTTACCACACCGCCTATGGCATTGGTACCATAAAGGGCCGAAGAAGCACCGCTCAGAATCTCAATGCGCTTCACGCGTGAGAGGTTGATGCGCTGGTAGGTATCATCTCCGTAAAGCCTTTTACCGTTTTCTAAGAATATATAATAATCTTCCGACAGGCCGTTCAGGCTCAGGAAAGTTCCCATACCGTTTGTCATGCTGGAGAAAGAGGGGGTGAGCTTTTGCAAGGCTTCGTCTAAGGTGGTGACAGAAGCATTGCTCAGGTCTTTGGCTGTAATGACCGCTACGGGCACGGGACTGTCTGTCATGCGGTGATGCGTACCTGTTCCTGTCACCACCACTTGCCCGATGTTGGTAAAACTTTCCTGCAATTTGATGAGCAGATTCTTTTCTCCGCTTTTTGCGGTAACAGATTTAGGGTTGTAGCTCACGTGGGTGATGCGCAGGTTGTGAGTGCCTTCGGGCAGATTACTGATGTTGAACTCGCCTTTCCCGTTGGTGGTACATCCTGCCAGGCTTTGGTCAACGCGGATGTTGGCACCCACTACCGGTTCATTGGTTTCGGCACTTACAATCTTTCCACTGATGACGGTTTGTGCCCAGGCATCAATGGCCAACCAGCCGCACAATACGGCTGTCAATACATTCTTTACTTTCATTGAAATAGTTTAATGAATTAATAATGGCCCTCCTGGCCCCGGGAAGGCGTGATTACTTTCGCATGCGTGTGTGATGCGTGGTTGTGGCAGGTTTCCTGGCTTTACCTTGAAAAGGCGCCTTCCCATGAGGGAATGTCCTCACAGTGGCAATTGGCAGATATGGCCTTTTCATCATGATACGGGTATTACAGTAGCGGGCACTGCTTCGGATTCTCACCGAATTCCCTTTTATGAGATGCGTTCCCATCACCAAAACCGGCTGCAAAGGTATGTTTTATTTTTATAAAAAACATATTTGCCACGCACAAATCTTGCTCTTCATTTATTTTGCGTAACTTTGCGGGCGTTTATAAAAAGAATTGCAGAAAGAAGAAAATGAAGCCACAATTACTCATAGGGGCAGCTGCTTCAGGCAGCGGAAAGACCACTTTCACAATGGGGTTGCTGCGGGCGTTGTATAAACGAGGCCTGCGGGTGCAGCCTTTCAAATGTGGTCCTGACTATATAGACACCCAGTATC
>JAUNIV010000069.1 GCA_030523385.1 Bacteroidales bacterium
AACGATTGGGTGTTATGCAGTATGTGCATTTATGACAAGGAAAATATCTTGCTCCAACATTAGAGAGATATAGACGTAGTAATCTTATTTATCTGCTTTCACCGTTCAACGGCCGCCGAACGGTGCCCAAAGATAGTTTCAAAGGCAAATGAAGTCGTCTTCATTGACCGTTCAGCGGTCGTTGAACGGTGAAGGCTATTTAATATAATCTGGAAGTACATTGATAATCGTGACAATAGATATAGAATAGCAAACATTGCTACTGTCTAATTCCGCCAACGGATATGGCAATTAAGACTTATGATAAAATAAAAAAGAGCGCAGTCCGCTTCGTGCTGAACCCGCCCACATCCTAAGAACCCCGCCCTTAATGGGGGTTCTTTCATCTTTCTCGTCGTCGTCGTTGTTATCCTTCTCTCTTAATCTTAATACCTAAAAACTATTATTATACCCACTAAAACAACCTCTTAACTTAAATAGTGACAAAAAACTTCCTAAAAACCATTCTTTTGTAATAACCTTAAAAACTCAATTACTAATACCATGAATCTCTTTTCTCTTACTTAACAATCTAATACCTTAAAATGTTTTCTTGTTTCATCAATTTATTTGGTTTCACAACCACATTGCAAATGTACGGCTTTTCTTGAAATCGACAAGCAAATACATGCTGAAAAACATAAAAAAGAGCAAAATCATGATATATATCAAGAATTTGCTCCTTTTTGATGACTATTTGAATCAGTGCAGATGGATAATACGCTGATTACTACTGCCTCGAAACTCCAAATAGGGAGAATATAAATCGGCCTCGAAACGTCCATCTACAAGCACATCTATATATTCCAAAATAGGACTTAGGACTCTGTTTTGGCGGATTTGCTCGATGGTATAGCCTGTGTAGCACCAGATATTTTGTCCTGTGGACTCTTTGACCTGCCTCACCAACGACAGAAAATCATCGGGATAATAGAAAGGGTCACCGCCCGAAAAGGTGACACCATCCAACAGGGGGTTGTCATTTATCTCCTCGATAATCTCCGTTACCTTCTCCGGGGTGAGGGGAGTACCTGCCGATGGGCTCCAGGATTCGGGATTCTGGCAACCGTGACAATGGTGACGGCATCCGGCCAAATAAATGGAATAGCGGATACCTTCACCATCGACGATTGTTTCAGGATAAGTGAATAACAAATTCATGTCGGCTTATCCGTGTTTTATACGGTCTCTCTCTTCGGCACGCTTGGCTGAGTTCCAAGTACTGAGGTCGCCTGTCAGATAACCGGTGATGCGGCGCATGCGCATGATGCTTTCACCTTGGCATACAGGGCACTTGTCGTATATCACGCCCTTGTAGCCACAAGCCTGGCAGGTATCAACGGGATGGTTGATGGAGCCGTAGCCGATGCCCTCGTCGTGCATTACCTTCACAATCTTGGCAATGGCCTTTACATTCTTCTGTGCCTCTCCATCCAGTTCCACGTAGGTGATGTGTCCGCCGCGGGTGATGGCATGAAAAGGAGCTTCGCGCTTAATCTTTTCGGTGATGGTGATAGGTTCTTTCACGTCCACGTGGAAGGAATTGACGTAATAGTCTTTGTCCGTCACACCGGGGATGACACCATACTTGCGGCGGTCCATACGGGTGAATCTGCCTGAAAGTCCTTCGGCAGGAGTGGCCAGCACGGAGTAGTTCAGCTGATATTTCTCTTTATATTCGTTGGCTACCTTGTTCATTTCCAATATGGCTTCGTACAGGGTGTCCCATGCTTTCTGGCTGTGTCCGTGGCCTTCGCCATAGAGTGCCATCATGGCGTTGTGTCCGCCTATGAAGCCTATGCCCAATGTGCCTTGGCGCAACACGTCGCCCACTTGGTCATTGGGTGCCAGACGTCCGCCGCCTTTCCATACATCGTTACCCATCATGAAGGGGAACTGACGTGCCAAAGCGGTGCGCTGATACTGATAACGGGTGTAAAGCTGTTCAGCCACCAGCTCGGCCATGCTGTGCACGCTTTCTATGAAGATTTCCTTGGCTCTTCTTTCTATGGCATCCTGTCTGCCCGACTCTTCCAGGTTCTCGGCCTTGATGCGGGCTTCGATAGCCAGACGAGGCATGTTGAGCGTGGTGAAAGACAGGTTGCCTCGTCCCAATGAGGTCTTTTCTCCGGCTACGTTCTCGAATACGCGGGTGCGGCATCCCATAGTGGCCAACTCGTAACGATAACGCTTCGGGTCGTTGATGTCCCATTTCTCATTACGGTTGTAGGGGGCATCGAGGAACATGAAATTGGGGAACAAGGCCTTGGCAGTGGTGCGGCAAGCCTTCAGGAAGAGGTCGAAGTTGGGAGCCTGGAAGGTCATCTTACCTGCCAATGCAGCTTCAAAGTCGGTCATGGCCAACTTGTAATCTTCTTCGGAATAGGAAACCCCGTCCTTTATCTTGAATATCTGAATGGGGAAAACGGGAACTTCGCCGCGTGTACCCAATCCTTCGATGGTGGCGGTAAGCAGTTCTTCTATCACCATACGTCCCTCCGGAGATGTATCCGTACCATAATTGATGGAACTAAATACCACCTGGTTTCCGCCGCGTGAGTGCATGGTGTTCAGGTTGTGGATGAAGCCTTCCATGGCCTGGTGGGTATCTTTGCGCGTCATGGCATTGGCTTTCTCTTCTATCTTTTGGGCAGCTTCGGCATCGGGTTCCTTACCTTCCATTTCGATATAGAAGTCGGTCAGCATCTTCAGGTGCTTGCGATAGGTCTTGCGCACACCTTCGGCCATAAAGAAATCGAAAGCAGGAATAGACTGTCCGCCATGCTGTTCGTTCTGATTGGTCTGGAAGATGATAGTAGCCAGCGTGGCATAACTTTGGATAGACTGAGGAGTGCGTATGCTGCCGTTTTTAGTACGGAAGCCGCGCTCGAACAGGTCATCCAGATCATACTGGATGCAGGTGGTTGTCTTGGTGGGGTAATAATCCAGATCGTGTATGTGGATGTCTCCCATCTGATGTGCTTCGGCAAACTTTTTCGGAAGCAGATATTTATAGGTATAGTCTTTAGTCACTTCGGAAGCGAAGGTCATCATCTGTCCGGCAGGCGTATGGCTGGACATATTGGCATTGCTCAGGTTCACATCGTTCTTGTCTATGGCCACAATGCCGTCCATGATGTGCTTCATCTGTGTCTTGCGGTCACGCTCGGTATTTCGCCATTCGCGGTATATGATGTATTTTTTGGCTACTTCGGGACGCACCTTCATCAGTTCCTTTTCTACAAGGTCCTGAATGGCTTCCACACTGATGGTGGGTGCCTCAAAGTGTTCTATTACCCGCATGGTAATCTCTGCTATCAGTCGGTCTTCATTCTCTATGCCGGTGGCATGGAATGCTTTGCTGATAGCATTCTTGATTTTACTGATGGAAAAGTCCTCCCGCTTTCCATCGCGCTTAATGATACAGATCTCTGCGTAATTCATTGCTTATGGTTTTATGTCATTTCCTTAAATAATCGGGTTGTCCGAATCATGCAATCCATTTAAGCTATCTCTTTTCATTAAAACATCCTTCCATTACAATGCCACAGTTTTCCTTTTTGGAAAACTTTTAAAGAGAGCGAAATATGTATTTCATTGATTCTTAACTTGTTTTATTCTTAAAGTGGGAAACTTTAGGAAACTTATCGGATACAAAGGTATAACATTTCGGGAAACTTCCTATTAAAAAAGAAATAAATATTTTCCCGAAATGATAACTCGTTGAGGATGGGAGTATTACAAAATGGCAGCGTTTACAATCAAGAGTTAACCGGTTTCAGCCCCATCTCTTCTGCTTTACGGAGCATGAACTCAAAGGCTGCATCGTGCTCATTGGGTATGATTCCATCTAAGATGGCATCCTTGATGGCAGTCTTCAGACAGCCTATCTCCCGACATGGCTGCATGTCAAACACCCGCATGATTTCCTCACCATCTACAGGTGGCTGGAAGTTGCGTATGCGGTCTTTCTCCTCCAGGTCTTTCAGCTTTTGGCGCACCAGCTTGAAATTGTCCAAGAAGCGCTGTTTACGTGCCTCGTTCTTCGAAGTGATGTCTGCTTCGCAAAGCAGCATCAAGTCGTCGATGTCGTCACCAGCTTCAAACAACAGACGTCGCACAGCCGAATCGGTCACCACATCATCGGCTATCACGATGGGACGCATGTGCAGCCCCACTAATTTCTGCACGTACTTCATCTTCTCGTTCATCGGGAGCTTCATCTTGCGGAATATGTCGGGAATCATCTTCTCGCCAATAAAGTTATGGTTATGGAATGTCCACCCCACGCGCGGCTCCCATCGTTTGGTGCGCGGTTTGGCTATGTCGTGCAGCAGGGCTGCCCAACGCAACCACAGGTTATCGGTATGGCGCGAGATATTGTCCACCACTTCCAATGTATGATAGAAATTATCTTTGTGGGCACGTCCGTTGCGGGTTTCCACTCCTTGCAATGCCACCAGCTCGGGGAAGATAAGCGCCAACAGTCCGCAACGATCCAACTCAATGAAGCCTTTGGAGGGGATGCGCGACAGCAGAATCTTGTTCAACTCATCAGTAATGCGTTCGCGAGAGATGATATGAATGCGCTCCCGATTGCGCGAAAGCGCTTCGAAGGTCTCATCGTCTATATAGAAATTCAGTTGCGTGGCAAAACGGACACAACGCATCATGCGAAGCGGGTCGTCACTGAATGTAATATCCGGGTCGAGCGGCGTGCGGATGGTGCGTTCTTTCAAATCCTCCAGTCCGTCAAAAGGATCTACCAATTCACCGAAGCGGTCTTGATTGAGACAGACAGCCATGGCATTGATCGTGAAGTCACGCCGGTTCTGGTCATCCTCCAATGTACCGTCTTCTACCACAGGTTTGCGGCTGTCGTGGCTGTAAGATTCCTTCCGGGCACCTACAAACTCCACTTCCGCATCGCGATATTTCACTTGTGCCGTGCCGAAGTTCTTGAATACGGACACATGCGCTCCGCGTCCCAACTTCTTGCCGAAAGCCTGTGCCATCTCGATGCCACTGCCCACCACCACCACGTCGATGTCTTTCGACGGGCGTTCCAGAAAGATGTCTCGCACGTAACCTCCTACCACGTAACATTCCAGTCCCAACTCATCGGCTGTCTCTGAGATTACCTTGAATATTTTGCTATTAAAATGTTCTTTTAGTTCCATATTCATCGTTGTGTGATACTGGCAAACCTGCCAAAGGAATGCAAAAGTACAATTTTTTGCGCACTATGAGGAGAAATCACACAATTAAATTGTATTTTTGCCTCGCGTATAACATATAATAATAAGGTATATGAAAAAGATAGGACTGATGGCGATAGCCGCCTTAGTGCTGGCCGGATGCAATGACGGCGGCGAGAAGAAAGCACAGGAAAACCTGCGCAAAGCAGAAGCTGCTCTGATAGCCGAGAATTTCAACGAGGCTAAACTACAAATAGACAGCATCCGCATTCTGTACCCGAAAGCTTTCGATGCCCGAAGACAGGGAGTGAAGCTGATGCAACAGATAGACTTGAAGGAACAGCAGAAGAGCCTGATTTATCTGGATAGCATGATGGTGGAAAAGCAAGCACAGCTGGATTCCATCAAGGACCGTTTTGTATTGGAAAAAGACACAGCCTATCAGGAAACCGGCAACTATTTCTATCCCACACAGACCGTAGAAAAGAGCATAGGCCGTTCTTTTTTGCGCGGACAAGTAAACGAACAGGGAGAGATGTCTATCACCTCCATCTATTGTGCCGGAGGCACGTTGCACCACACGGCCGTGAAAGTGAGTGTGGGTAATGAATTTGCCGAAACTCCTGTTTCAAAGGACAGCTATGAGACTACCGATTTAGGACGTACCATCGAAAAGGCTGACTACAAGATGGGGGAAGACGGCGGTGTTATTTCTTTCATTACGCTCAACAAAGACAAGAATATCCAACTCCAGTTCATAGGCGACCGCACATATAAGACTGCCATGCAGCCCAATGACCGCAAAGCCATTGCCGAACTGGCGGATCTGGCCCGTGTGCTTTCGGCCATGGAACAAATTCGTAAGGAAAAGAAGGAGGCTAACTTAAAGATAGAGTTTGTAACCCGCAAGATGCAAGAAGATAAAGAGGAAAAGCTTTGATATAGTGGCGTTATTTGACTTTGTAAATTTACTGCCAGCAACCGATGAGCAAGAGAGAGCATCGGTTACTGGCAGTAGATTTGTTTGGCTTCCGCCTTTCTCACAGAAAGCAAATTAGAAGCTATGCAGTCTTTGTGACTATGATCATTTATCCTGATGGCGATTCAATTCATCCCATTGGGGCGGATTCACGCCCAACAGGTGGCGCACGAAGAAGTCATATCGTTTGTGCTCGCCAAAGTCTTCACCCATGGTGTGACGTGCACCAGGGATTACCACTAATTCGAAATCTTTGTTCGCCTTGATCAGTGCATTCACCACCTGCATAGTGCTGGCCGGATCGACATTGTCGTCCATCTCTCCCACTACCAGCATGAGCGGACGGCGCAACAGGTGGGCATTCTCCACATTCGAGCTTGCTTTGTATTGCGGTCCTACGGGATAGCCCAACCAAAGTTCGTTCCACCAGATTTTATCCATACGGTTGTCGTGACAGCCGCAAGCGGAATAGGCAGCTTTATAAAAGTCGGGATACAGCAACACGGCATTCGTTGACTCTTGTCCGCCGGCCGAACAGCCGTAAATGCCTACACGGTCTATATCCATATAGGGATATTTCTCGGCAGCAGCCTTAATCCAAGCGATGTGGTCGGGCAGTCCGGCATCTTGCAGGTTTTTGTAGCATATATTCTCGAAAGCGCGGGAGCGGAACGAAGTGCCCATGCCATCTACCATCACCACCACAAAGCCCAGTTCGGCCAAAGAAGTCATCCACCAGTTGTAGGACATGAAAGTCTTGGGCACATATTGGTCGCCCGGTCCCTGATAGATGTACTCTATGACGGGATATTTCTTTGAGGGGTCGAAGTTGGTGGGACGGACAATCAGTCCCCACATATCGGTCTTTCCGTCGCGTCCCGGAGCTACAAACACTTCGGGTGCTTTCCAGCCTTCTGCCTCCAAGCGGCTGATATCGGCTGTTTCGAGAGACATTACCACCTGGCCGTCTTGTGCATTTCGCAAGGCGGCTACGGGTGCTTTATCCACCATAGACCACACATCTACCAGATAATTCATATCGTCCGAGAACCAGGCGCGGTGCATTCCTTCTTCGGGTGTGAGACACACCATGTCGCTGCCATCGAAGCCGATGCGGTAGTAACGGATGAGGTAAGGATCTTCACCGGGTTGCACGCCGTTGGCCGAGAAATAGATTACCCGGTTGTCTTCATCTACGCGCAACACATCGCGCACGTACCATTCTCCTTTCGTGATTTGGCAGACAGGCTGTGCGGTGGTACGGTCGTACATGTAAAGATGATTCCAGTTGTCGCGTTCGCTCATCCAGATGATGCGTTGGCCATCGCGCAGGTCGTGGCGGAAATGACGGACATAGTTCACGTATTTGTCGGCAGTCTCTTCTATCAGCGGACGCACTTGGCTGGTTTCGGCTGAAAGCTCCAATATCCGGTAAACCTGATGTCCGCGTTGGTTGTATTCGAATGTAACGGCACGACTGTCTCTGTTCCATTCGGGACCGTAAACCTCATACTGGCGGTCGAACAGTTCGGTGGAAGGTATGACGGCACGGCCTGTCTCTACCTCGTAGATGCAAGGCACTTTGAAGGGCAGTTCATCGCCCGGCTTGGCATATTCCTGCTTGTGCAGCTTGGGCTGTAGCTGGTCGGTGGGCGAGGACTCTACGTAATAAACGTAACGCTTTTCTACCGGACGGATTTTGCAGGCGGCTACCTTCTTGCTGTCGGGCGACCAACGGATATAGGCTGAATAATAATTGCCCAGTGTGCCGTCTATGCTCAACTGCTTTTCTTGTCCGGTGGCTGTCTCCTTTACATATATATTATGGTTCTTGATGAATGCCGTGTATTTCCCGTCGGGCGATACTGCGGGCGATGCTGTCTTTTCATCGTCCCATTCCATCCAGTGCCGTTCTTTGGGCGGGACAGCCAGTGTGCCTTCATCGGCCAGCGCATTCTTCCGGACGGCATACATCCATCGGTGACCGCCGAAAGCAAACCGGAGGGTATCCAACCCCTGATTGACGGACAGACGTTCCAGCATCAGTGCTTCCGGCTTTACCTCCTTGCCGGACTGACGGGTCAATGCTGCCGCCAGCCGGGAATGGTCAAACAGCTCCTTGCGGTTCTTCTTGTCGGCATCCACCGATACGTACACGCGCCCTTCGGGAGTGTTTCGTACATACCAGAAACGGTGTGTCCCTTCTATCCACTGCGGCTGCACTTTGTCGTAAAAGACATTTTGCGCACCAAACTTTTCTCTCAACGAATAAGCACGGCGGTAATCCTCCACCGTACCTTGCGCAATAGCCATGCTCCCGCTAAGGAACATGGCTATCAACAGAATTAACCTACTAACCTTCATTAATTATAAAAGATCTACTTTATTTCACTTCCCATTCAAACAGTCCGGATGAATACTCGGCGGGCTGAACCACTTCCAGTTTCACGGCTTTGGTCTTTACGGGGTCGAAGTTTACTGTATTGGGATTGCCCTTTGTCACGCCATACTTGTCGGCACCGGTTACCGGCTGCCACTGGCCTTGTGCATCCTTATAATATATCTTCCAGCTTTGCGGCACACGGCAACCTCCCCACGGAGCATCGTCAAACCAATACACCGTTGCACTGCTCACTTCGTTGACTTCGGGGAATTCGTAAGAAATCCATTCCGTACTTCCTTGCTTCGGCCACCAGTGGTAGTAAGGCATGGAGCGGTCGTTCTCGTCTTTCGGCACTAAACGGTCGTTGATGGCAGAGATGGATTTCACATTGTGCGAAGCATCTATCTTGCTTTCCGATGCCAATGTGGCAGCCATGGCGGGACGCGATGCGCTCAACTCTTGCGGCAACCATACGGCCATGGCTCCTGCGCCACGGTGTGCCCATGCGTAATAAGGAATAAGCGTCAGCTTCACATCGGTTGCATTCACACGTCCGCGGTCGTCGTAACCCAAGGTCTGGGCATCGGTCTTCAACTGTGTGATGCCATACAGCAATCCGGGATTCTCCACTACTTCAAACTGCGGGTTACGGTTCATAATCACGCTCAACACATCGAAGTTATTGTCGGGCCATTCGGCACAATACACTACAGGACCCCGTTCTACGGCTACACGTCCACGGTCGGCTTCCACCTTGCTGTGGGCTTTTACGGTGCGCGGCTCCATGTCGAAGTGTACTTCTACGCGGTCGCCCTTCTTCCAGCGGCGGTCTATGCAGAAGTAACCATCCTTCAGTTCGCTCTTCACTTCTTCGCCATTTACCTTCACGGAGTAACCCAGACGCTTGCCGTCGGTGTATGTATAAAGGTCACTGGGCACTACTTCGCCACGTACCCATCCCGGTATGCGCACTTTCATAGTGAACTGTCCGGCATTGTTCTTATTCACGCCGATGGTGATGTCACCCTTCCAAGGATAAGCAGTGCTCTGCTCCAATGAGACAGCCTTACCATTCACTTTCAGGTCGGATGTATTAGACATGAACAGATTGACATATACGTTATTGTCCTTTACGGCATAGATATAGCCCGGCAGTGAGGGAATGAAACGGCAGATGTTGCTGGGACAGCAGGCGCAACCAAACCAAGGCTGACGCTGGTGCTGGCCGATGCTTTCCAACGGATTGGGGTAGAAGAACCCGCCACCATCCAATGACACGCCGGATATCAATCCGTTATAAAGGGTACGTTCCAGTACATCGTAGTATTTGGATTCTCCATGCAACAGG
>JAUNIV010000070.1 GCA_030523385.1 Bacteroidales bacterium
TACACTCATGTTGTATTCCTGGCGGAACGAGTTGTGGAATGTTTCATCATACCAGTCATCGGGGGTATAATAATACTCTCCGTCGCTGTAACCCAATACGGCATTCGGGTTCAGCTTGAAGTTGGTACCTATCAGTCTTTGTCCGTCGGGCACGGTAAATACCTGGTATCCCAAACCACCGTTGTTTGCATCAAGCAGGGAGCGGTCGGCGTATGCATAGCTGTCTGCCAAAGAACTGCCGTTGTAGTAACGGGAGTTGAACAGCTTCTTATAGACTTCTTCGTAGTATTGTCCCGGTTCCTTGATGACGTCATACTGCGGAATCAGTCGGGAGTTGGAACCCCACTTGGCATCAAACTTCACCTCGGCATCTCCGTTGCGTCCTTTCTTTGTGGTAATCAAGATAACACCGTTGGCACCGCGCGCACCATAGATGGCATTGGCTGCTGCATCTTTCAGCACCGTCATGCTCTCTACGTCTTGCGGGTTGATGGCATTCAGCGGTCCGTCGTATGGCATACCATCTACAATGTAGAGCGGAGCGTTGCTGGCCGACATACTACCAATACCACGGATGCGGATGGTAGGACTGTTGTCGGTAGGGTCGCCGTTGGTTGACATATATTGCACACCCGGGCTGCTACCTGCCAAAGCACTCGTCACGTTGCTTGCTACGTGGGCTTCTATCTTTTCGGTCTTTACTTGTGCGGCCGATCCTGTGAAGGATGATTTCTTGGCTGTACCGTATGCCACAACCATTACTTCATCCAATACTTCTGTATCCGGTTTCAAAATAACCCGGATGGTTCCCGGCTTAATGGCAACCCTTTGGCTCTGCATGCCAATAAAGGATATTTGTAAAGTCTTTGCCGAACTTGGTACATTGGCGATTGAAAACTTTCCATCAATATCGGTTACAGCCCCCAATGTGGTTCCTTCTACCAATACCGATGCTCCGGTTACAGGCCCGCCGTCTTCTTCGGAGATAACCACTCCGGAGACAACAGATGTCTGTGCCGTTACAAAGCCTATCGTGATGAACAGATAGACCATTAGCAACACTAATTCTCTTTTCATAATTCTTAGTCTTAAAGTTAACGTATAAAAGTGATTTTTAAATCAAACTCCCGTAAATTAAATAATAATGCATTTAATTTACAAAAAAGGATGGTCGTTTGCACCTTTTTTGACTATAAAAAACTAATTATGAACGTAAGGAAAAACCAGAAAACCCGTTGGCAGAATTAAAAGTGATAATAGATATCAGCGAAGAAATGATTTGCTATAACACAGCATAAGTGTCCGTCTATGGTAGGAAAGTATCTCACTAAGACATCAAAAAGAACCAAGCATAGTCATCCATTTATATGCATTCACCGTTCAGGGGCCGCTGAACGGTGCGAGAAGATAGATTCAAAGGCGAATGAATATATTAACATCGACCGTTCAGCGAGCGCCGAACGGTCGATGTTAATACGATGGAAAACTCCGTAATATGAGGAAATCTAATAAGTGTATTTATTTTCACCTATTTCTCTACCAAAGTAAAGTCCAACTGTTTTTTCTCTAAGTTGGCACGCACTACTTTGATGGTGACAGGATCACCCAAACTGAACTTGCGGTGGTGGCGACGGCCTGTGAGGCAATAGTTCTTCTCGTCGAAGTCATAATAATCATCGCCCAAATCGCGCATGGGAATCATTCCCTCGCATTTGTTTTCGTTTATTTCCGCATAAAGACCCCATTCGGTCACGCCGGAGATGACTCCTTCAAATTCCTGACCCAAACGCTCGCTCATAAATTCCACCTGCTTGTACTTCACCGAAGCACGTTCGGCATTGGCTGCTATTTGTTCCATGGCCGAACTATGGTCGCACAGGTCCTCGTACTTGGCTTCTTGTGCCGTGCGGCCACCTGCCAAGTAGCGGGTAAGCAAACGGTGTACCATCATGTCCGGGAAACGGCGGATGGGAGAGGTGAAGTGCGTGTAATAGTCGAATGCCAGTCCGTAGTGTCCGATGTTATGAGTGGAGTAACGGGCTTTCTGCATGGCTCGCAATGACACGGTTTCTACTAAGTTCTGCTCTTTCCTGTCTTTCACATCGTCCAGCAGGCGGTTGATGGACTTGGAAATCTCCGTCTTGCTGCCCGAAGTGCGTATCTTGTAACCAAAGCGGTTGATAAACCAGTTCAGGTTTTCCAGCTTGTCGGGGTCGGGCAGGTCGTGGATACGGTAGGGGAATACCTTTGCTTTCTTGTTCTTGGGCACTTTGCCCACGCGTTCGGCCACAGTGCGGTTGGCCAGGAGCATGAATTCCTCAATCAGCTTGTTGGCTTCCTTTGATTCCTTGAAATAGACACTCAGTGGCTTGCCTGCCTCATCTATCTCGAACTTCACTTCCACGCGGTCGAAGTCGATGGCACCGGCAGCTAAGCGTTGCTTGCGCAATATCTGTGCTAACTTGTTCAGTTGCAGAATCTCTTCCTTATAATCGCCCTCGCCGGTTTCTATCACCTGCTGAGCCTCTTCGTAGGTGAAGCGGCGGTCGCTCTTGATGACCGTATGGACGATGCGGGCATTCTTCACTTCCGCCTTGTCGTTCATTTCGAAAATGACAGAGAAGGTCAGCTTCTCTTCGTTGGGACGGAGGGAGCAGATGAAGTTGCAGAGCCGTTCGGGCAGCATCGGTATGGTGCGGTCCACTAAATAGACCGATGTGGCACGCTTTTCGGCTTCCTTGTCTATCACGCAACCTTCTTTTACGTAGTGGGTCACATCGGCAATGTGGACACCCACCTCCCACAATCCCGGTTTCAGCAAGCGGATAGACAGTGCGTCGTCAAAGTCCTTTGCATCCTTGGGGTCGATGGTAAAGGTAGTGACGGAGCGGAAATCTTCGCGTTCGGCATAATCGGCTTCGGTAATCTCTGCCGATATTTTCTCGGCTGCCGCCTCCACGTTCTTGGGATAAACGTAGGGCAGTCCGTACTCAGCCAGGATGGCATGCATCTCGGTGGTATTGTCGCCTGCCTTTCCTAAGATGTCTATCACCTGTCCGATGGGATTTTTGGCATCGGCCGGCCATTCCACTATCTTCACCACAGCCTTGTCGCCGTTCTTTCCTCCCTTCAGCTTGTCTTTCGGGATAAAGATGTCATTGGCAAGCGTGCGGTTTTCGGTCAATAGGAAGGCATAGAATTTCTCTACCTTCAGTGTGCCCACAAAGGTATCGTTGGCCCGTTCCAGTATTTCTATCACTTCGCCTTCGGGGTTTCTGTGCTTGCGTCGGGCGAAGAGAGCCACTTTCACTTTATCGTTGTTCATGGCGTGTGCCGAATTTCTTTCGGCTATGGCGATAGGTTCTCCTCCATTGTCGGGAATGAAGGAATTCTTTCCGTTGTTCTTCCGCTGGAACACTCCCGTCATAATCAGTCCGTGGTCGTTCAGCTTATAGATTCCCTTTTCTGTTTCCTGAATGAAGCCGTCCTCTACCATCTCCGATACAATGTCCATGCAAAGCATCTTGAGCGGATGTGTAGTCAGGTTTAACCCTTGGAAAAGTTGTTTCATGCCGAATGTGGCATTCGGCCTTGTGCTGAAGAAAGTGATTAGCTTCTCGGCCAGTTCGCTCTTCTTCATGCGTTTACCTGCTTTCTTTTCTTTCTTTTTGGCCATAATTGGGTGGTATTAGTTGGTAATATCTGATACAAAGTAAACAAAATATTCGGAATGGCGGTTTACGGGGCGTATTAAAATTGCATAACCATTGCGATTTATGCGGGTTTTCATTGAAAGAGGTTGCCATAAAAGATGGTAATCTGACAGAATTGTCGTACCTTTGTCACACGTACCAATATAAATACATATATGAAATATCCTATTGGCATACAGACCTTCGAATACATCCGCGAAAACAATTTTGTTTACGTAGATAAGACAGCGCTTGTCTATCAGTTGGCAAAGGAGGGTACGATTTATTTCCTCAGCCGCCCCCGCCGATTTGGCAAAAGCCTGTTGATAAGTACGCTCGAAGCCTACTTTGAAGGGCGAAAGGAACTTTTCAACGGACTTGCCCTCGAAAAGCTGGAAAAGGATTGGACATGCCATCCGGTATTTCATCTTGATTTTAATGGCGATAATTTCAACAAGGAACATGTATTGGAAGACAAGATAGAAGGCTTCATCGCTCAAAATGAAAGGAAATATGGGAAAGACCCCGACTTGATAACCATGGGCGATCGCTTTCAGTCTGTATTAAGGCATGCATACGAACAGACGGGACAACGTGTCGTAGTGTTGATAGACGAGTATGACAAACCCATTCTCGATGTATTGGACACTCCGATGGAAGAGAAGAACCGCGAAACACTCAAAAGTTTCTATTCCACCTTTAAGGGAGCTGACCGTTACCTGCGCTTTGTCATGCTGACAGGTGTCACCAAATTTTCGCAAGTCAGCGTGTTCAGCGGTTTCAATCAGCCGAATGATATCAGTATGGATGAGAGATACGAAGCACTCTGCGGAATCACTCAAGAGGAACTGGAGCATTATTTTGCTGAAGCCATTGTCCAAATGTCGGAAGAAGAAGGCTGCACGTTGGACGAAATGAAGAGTCTGTTGAAAGCACAATATGACGGTTACCATTTTAGCAAACGTATGCAGGACATCTATAATCCTTTCAGCATCCTGAATGCTTTTAGCAAATTGAGTATAGGCGATTATTGGTTTGCTTCCGGCACTCCTACTTATTTGGTGAAGCTTTTGCGGCATAACAATGAACAAATCAACGAACTGACCGGCAAATATTACGATGCTTCGCTTTTTGCCGACTATAAGGCTGATGTAGAGCGTCCTCTTCCCATGATTTACCAGAGCGGTTACTTCACCATCAAGGGATATGACCGCCGTCGCCGCCGTTATCTGTTGGACTTTCCTAATGATGAGGTGCGCAAGGGTTTCCTTTCTGTTCTTGCTGCCGGGTATTTGAGACCTCGTCATGAGGAGGTTACTTCGTGGGTAGCCGATGCCGTCGATTTATTGGAAGACGGACAAACCGATGCTTTGCGCGATTCCTTTACCGCATTTCTTTCCGATATACCTTACGATGCTCACGCCAGTACCCGCACACCAGAGTTGAGTGAGAAACATTTTCAATATACATTCTATCTGATTCTCCGCCTGATGGGAGTGTATTGTCTTCGAATAGAGCAGACGCAAAGTTTGGGACGGGTGGATTGTATCCTCGAAACTCCGGCTTATATCTATATCTTTGAATTTAAGCTGGATGGTACAGCCGATGAGGCTCTGTTACAGATAGAAGAGAAAGGATACGCTACTCCCTATCTGACCGACAAACGGGAAGTGGTACGTATAGGTGTGGTCTTTTCTTCGCAGACGAGAACAATAGCGGAATGGAAGGAAGAGAGAAAAGGAAATAAATAAAGAATGACGTATGTCCAAAAGAACAAACATATCCGGCCTGTATGTTTGTCCCTTGCTACGCAGGGGATGGATATGCTTGTTACTGCTTTTCCCGTTCGGGCTTCGGGCGCAAGACAGCCTGCGGATACTTCGGGATTCATTGAAAAACACTCTGCCGACTTCCGGACAAGTGCAACCCCTTACTTTGGGTACAGCGTTGGAGACTCCTACTGACCAGCCTGTAACACCTCCGTCTTTACCGGATTCCACCCTTCGCTTCTCGTTCGAAAGACCTTTGGCTTTGCCCTACGCCGTCAATCCATCGCCTTTGTTGCGGGGAGATTATAATACGCAAGGCGTCCTGATGCATACCCCCCGGATGATGCTCACGGCTTCCGGAGAGCAAAACACCTTGCCGGGCATCGGGCGTTTCAACGAGGCGGCAGTGGGAATGAATTATGCCCTCAACTCCAATTTGTCTTTCCAGTTGGGCGTCAGTGCGACCAAAATGAATATGGCTCATTACACCGGACAGGCTTTCGGCGTTTCGGGAGCCATGCTCTATCGGGTTTCGGACCGGGTGGCTTTCAAAGCTTTCGGAGGATATGCCACAGGAAATCCTTACGGAGGAAATTATACGCACTATGGCGGTTCGGTCATTGTAGATATGTCCCGCCGTTTCGGCATGGAGATGGGAGTACAGCGCCTCTATGACCCAATGACCGGACAGTGGAAGACATTGCCGGTGGTGACTCCTTATTACCGTTTCAACAAGTTTACATTGGGAATAGACGTGGGCGGACTGGTTTACGAGCTGCTTCACAGCGTGATATGGGATACAGACGGACGAGGTTCTCCCACCATCGCTCCGCCGCGTCAGCAGATGTCACTCCCGGTAGGAGGAAGACGCTAATATAATATTAAGGTATAGGAATACATATATAAATAAGGAATACATGGAAATCAATGATAGCAGACAGAGTGTAGACAATTCTTCGTTGAAAAAGGTATTGGTGACCGGAGCCAGTGGCTTCATAGGCAGCTTCCTGGTGGAAGGAGCTTTGGAACGGGGCATGAACGTGTGGGCAGGAGTGCGCTCTACCAGCAGCCGCAAGTATCTGAAAGACGAACGCATCGGCTTTGCCGAACTGGACTTTGCCCGTCCCGACAAACTGAAGGAACAGCTTGCCAGACACAAGGCAGAACATGGGGGATGGGACTACATCATACATTGCGCGGGTGTCACCAAATGCCTTCATAAGGAAGATTTTGACCGTGGAAACTATGAAGCCACCTGTCATCTGGTGGAGGCGTTGCAGGCATTGGACATGACCCCGAAGCTGTTTGTCTATATCAGTTCGCTCAGTATCTTCGGCCCTATTCGTGAACAAGACTATACACCCATCTGCGAACAAGACACGCCCCGTCCTAATACGGCATACGGCATCAGCAAACTGAAGTCCGAACGCTACCTCCAGTCGCTTTCCGGATTTCCTGTTGTCATTTTCCGTCCTACCGGTGTCTATGGCCCACGCGAACGCGACTATTTCCTGTTGGCCAAATCCATCCGCGGACACATTGACTTTGCCGCCGGATTCCGCAGGCAGGACATTACTTTCATTTATGTAAAGGATTTGGTACAGGCGGTTTACCTCTCCATCGAGCAGGAAAAGTGCGGTCGTGCCTACTTCGTGAGTGACGGACAAGTGTATTCCAGCCGTGCCTTTTCCGATTTGATACAAAAAGAATTGGGTAATCCGTGGGTTCTTCGTATAAAATGTCCGTTATTTGTTTTAAAAGTAGTATCTTTGCTGGCTGAATTTTCGGCGCGCTGTCTGGGAAAGACCAGTACGCTGAATGGCGATAAGTATAAAATAATGAAACAACGTAATTGGCAATGCGACATCTCTCCTTTAGTGAACGAATTGGGTTATCAACCCCGTTATCCGTTGGACAAAGGAGTGAAGGAAATCATTGCCTGGTATAAGAAAGAAGGATGGCTCTAAATTTACTCAAGCGGGTGGACAGTACGAAAGGCTTGTTTGCCGTCGAGAGCATTAGTCTGATATACAATGCTCTTACTACGATAATGATTCTGATTTTGTTTCCGCGCATGGATCATCCCGGCACGATGTTGCTGGAGCGTGCGGGCATCGTGCTGCTCACTTTTGTGCTGATATACATGTACCGCAAATATCCTTGCAGGCTGACGGCTTTTGTGCGGATGGCTGTGCAGATGGCTTTCTTAGCCTATTGGTATCCCGATACATTCGAATTCAACAGGCTTTTCCCTAACTTAGACCACTTCTTTGCATCGGCCGAACAGTTCCTGTTCCATTGTCAGCCTTCGGTAGAATTCAGCGAATGGCTCCCTTCCATGTGGTTCAGCGAGCCGTTCAACTTAGGTTACTTTGCCTACTATCCAATGATTGCCATCGTGACGTTCTATTATTTCCTTTTCCGCTTCGAGTGGTTCGAGAAGATTTCCTTCGTACTTGTCACTTCCTTCTTCATCTATTACCTTATATATATACTGATACCTGTGGCCGGCCCGCAATTCTATTTCCCTGCCATCGGAATGGACAATGTAGTAGCACAGCATTTTCCTGCCATAGGCGATTACTTCAACCACAACGACATCCTTTTGCCCGGTCCGGGCTTTGAACACGGATTCTTTTTCAATCTGGTAGAAGCCTCGCAGGAGGTGGGCGAACGGCCTACGGCAGCTTTCCCCAGCTCCCATGTAGGTATTTCTACGATTGTGATGATTATGGCGTGGCGCGTAAACCGCAAGTTGTGTGCTTGTCTGGCTCCGTTCTATGTGCTGCTGTGCTGTGCCACAGTCTATATCCAGGCGCACTATCTGATTGATGTGATTGCGGGATGGATTTCTTCGGTAATCATCTACGTCCTGGTTACGGAGATGTACAAACGCTGGTTCGCCTCGCGGGTGTTCAGGCTGGTTTGCTAAGCCAATCCGGACAGCAAAACCGTACAGGCTGTCCGATTTCGGACACATCTTGCTATTGTTATCTTTTTTATTATCAGCGTGATAAATCGTTGGCATGATTTTTGGAATAAAAATAATGGCCGGACGATGCAACGTTTGGCGTGCTTAAAACGTCTAATAAATAAAAAACGTAACAATATGAAGAATTTAGTATCAACTTTGATGACCCTTGCTTTTCTGCTGGCAATAACCACCGCATGCGCAGAAAAGATTACCCCCAGTAAGAACTACGTGACCAAGAAGGTGAACGTAGGCAGTTTTGAAGGCATATCCACCAGTTCTTCCGTAGATGTGATTTATACACAGACTTCGGGAAGCCAGAGCGTGGAAATCTATGCTCCCGCCAACTTGATTGACTACATTTATGCCCGTGTGGAAGACGGAATACTGAAAGTGGGATTCAAGTCACCTCGGAATAATTTCTCCATCAGCGGCTCACACAAGAAGGAAGTCAGGGTATCGGCTCCGGCTGTAAAGAGCCTGCAAGCCTCCAGTTCGGGCGATATTATCATTAAGAACGGATTAAAGGCAGACAAGCTGACTTTAAAGGCAAGCAGCAGCGGCGATGTAGTGGGAGGCAATATTTCGTGTGAGGATTTGTCGGCCAGCGCCAGCAGTTCGGGCGATGTCATATTGGAGAAGGTAACCTGTACGAATCTTTCTGCCACTGCCAGCAGTTCGGGCGACGTGGAGATAAAGTCGCTGAAAGCTATCAACGTAGCTGCCAAGTCAAGCTCTTCGGGCGATGTGATACTGAAAGACGGCACTTGCACCAATGCCACTTACAGCGCATCAAGCAGTGGAGACGTAGAAGCCAAGGGACTGAAAGCTGTCAATGTGGTAGCCACAGCCAGCAGTTCGGGCGATGTGAGCTGTTATGCTACCGGCACACTGACGGCCCGGCCGTCCAGCAGTGGCGAAATATCCTACAAAGGCAATCCCGGCACCATTGACTATCAGCCGAAGAAAGGCTTGCGTAAGTTGGACTAAATGGCGTAATTCCCCCGGATGTAATCCAAGATGCTGAACAGCTCCTTCACCGTCTCAGCCCGCAGCATGGCGATGCGCGTATCCCTGAAGTTGGGAATGCCTTTGAATAGGGGAGAGGCAGCAAGGTGACGGCGCACATGCAGGATGCCGCGACGCTCGTCCAGCAGATTGACACTATCCAATACTTCCTGGCGAAGAACATTCAGCTTCCAGTCGAAAGACAGGGGCGGGAGTTCTTCGCCGGTTTGCAAATAATGCTTCACTTCCTTGAATATCCACGGGCGTCCGAAGCTGGCGCGGCCTATCATCACGCCATCCACCCCATAACGGTCGAAACACTCGCGGGCGCGTTGCGGGGTAGTTACGTCACCGTTGCCTATCACGGGTATGCGCATGCGCGGATTCCGCTTCACTTCCCCTATCAGTGTCCAGTCGGCTTCGCCGGTGTACATTTGGGCACGGGTGCGGCCATGGATAGTCAGTGCTTCTATGCCGCAGTCTTGCAGTTGTTCGGCCAGATCTAC
>JAUNIV010000071.1 GCA_030523385.1 Bacteroidales bacterium
GGCATTCATCTCGTTGTTTTCTTGCTCGTCTATCTGTTTTTCAGTCCGCTCTCCTATCTACATTCTACATCCTGTCTCACATTGTCCCTCCCTTTATCTATATAATATGTATATGTGCGAACTATTTCTTAGTGGAAAACGTGAGCAGCACCTATAAGAAGATGCCTTTCCTGCGCATAGCCCCTGTGTGCAACGGAAAGATTTATGTGGCGCCGCGCAAGTTTCAGGGCGAAGAACCGGGCAAGTTGGACTTGCCGTTGGAAGAGTACATCTATGCCCAAAAGACGGATGCCGACAAATATGCCCGTGAGGTAGAAAAGAGATACAACCGCCACTTGAACGGGGCAGCCGAACCGCGTTTCAGCTTGAAGTATAGGGTGAAACAAGACAGCCACTCGCAGCGCACCGTCCTGTTGTACGTCCTTCCGTTGGAGAGTGAAGACCAAATCAGCTTTTGGGGCGGTCAGTTTGTTTCGGCCGATGATATAGAAAGATACCCCGACAAGTATGGCTCTCTGCTTAGAGAGGAAGCCATTCATCTGGATTTGGTGGCACAGATGTGGAATGGGAGTGAAAGCATGAAAGAAACTGCTTTCTAAAGAAAATATGACGGTATGAAAGGTATGATTTGACGCCTTAAAAAATTTTTTTTTGCCCTTTAAAAAATAATTTTGGTGCTTTAAAAAATCAGGTTTGATACCGTGAAAATGTGGATAAGATACGGTACTTTCTGAGAAAATACCTAATAATGGTGATTGCCCCATATTCATAAAAGCTGTTATTTTGCGGTGTCTTAAAAAGAGGCAATAGCCATGCAAGTACAAAAAGACGACATACGTAAAAGCATTTTGCGGGAAGCGCAGACCATTTTCCTGCAAAAAGGATTCGCCAAAGCATCTATGAGGCAGATTGCTGATGCTTCGCACATCGGCCTAAGCAATATCTATAATTACTTTCCGGGAAAAGACGAGATATTCTGTACCATCGTGCAGCCGGTGGTAAGTGCATTCGAGGCCATGCTGCAAGAGCACCACGGGCATAGCGGGGTGGACATTATGGAAATGCACTCCGAAGCCTACTTGCGCTATGTGATTGATGAGTATCTGATGCTTCTGAAGAAACACCGCCGCTTGCTGCAACTCTTGTTTTTCCATGCACAAGGCTCGTCGTTAGAGGACTTTCGGGAGAACTTTACCCGGCGTTCTACGGTGCTCGTGAAGGAATACTTCCGGCGGATGAAAGAAAAGCACCCGCATCTGCATATCGGGGTGTCCGATTTCTTCATTCATCTGCACACGGCGTGGATGTTTACTTTGTTTGAGGAGTTGCTGATGCACAGGAAGAAGCCGGAGGAGCTGGAGCAAATCATAACGGAATACATCACCTTCGAGGTGATAGGATGGAGAGAACTTATGAAAATATGAGTCTCTCCTTTTTTTTTGAATGATTCGGAGCATTGTTCGTTTTTGAACGGACGGTGGAGGCTGACAGAAAGAACATAAACTAAATATAATGGATAGAATGATGAACGAAACAAAAAAGAAACAAGGATTGGCCAGGCTGTTTCAGATAGCGGGCCAACGGAAGGGGCTGCTTGTACTGGCAGGTGTGTTGTCGGCAGGTAGCGCTTTGTGCATGCTTGTGCCCTATTGGGCGGTTTACGGGGTTCTGAAAGAACTCTTGGCGCATGCGGGAGAACTGAACGAGGTAAACAGCGAGGTGCTGGTAAGGTTGGGATGGACGGCTTTCGGCGGACTGGTGGGCGGCCTGGTGTTGCTCTATTGTGCGCTGATGGCCTCCCACGTGGCGGCTTTCCGCATTCTCTACGGATTGCGGGTGCGCTTGTCCGAACACATCGGGCGACTTTCTTTGGGCTTTCTGAGCGGCACTTCTACGGGAGCTATCAAGAAAACCATGGAACAGAACATAGAGAAGATAGAGACGTTCATAGCCCACACCATCCCCGACATGGTAAACGTGGTGGCTACCGTCGTCTTTATGTTCATTATCTTCTTTTCGCTCAACGGATGGCTGGCAGCAGTATGTCTGTTGTGCATCGTGGTGAGTATCTTGCTGCAATATGCCAACTTCATGGGAAAGACGGCACGGGAGTTTACAGCCCAATATTTCGATACGCAGGAGCAGATGAGCGCATCGGCTGTGCAATACGTGAGGGGGATGCCTGTGGTGAAGATATTCGGGCAGAGCGTGCGATCCTTCCGCCAGTTTCACGACGAAATACAGGGTTACAAGAAGTGGGCGTTAAAGTGTTGCGACACTTATGAACGGGGGATGGTCTTGTTTATGGTGTTGCTCAACTCTATTGTGACCTTCGTCCTGCCGGTGGGGCTGCTGCTGATGAGCGGGAGGCCGCATGACATGGCTCTGGCTGCCGTATGGCTTTTCTTTATTATTATGGGACCGGGGGTGACTTCGCCGGTATATAAGCTGATGTTTTTGGGTGGAGGCACCCGCGAGATAGACGAAGGCGTGCGGCGGTTGGACAGGATTCTGGACGAACAGCCGGTGCCTGAAACGACTTCGCCACAAGTGCCCCGTTCGTATGACATCGAGTTCAGTCACGTCAGTTTCTCATACGACAACAAGCAGCAAGCCACTCGCACCGAAGTTTTGCACGACATTTCTTTCCGGGCACCGCAGGGAGAGATTACGGCTTTGGTAGGTCCTTCGGGCAGTGGCAAGAGTACGGTGGCCAGCCTCATTCCCCGATTCTGGGATGTGGATAAGGGAAGTATCAGCATAGGTGGGGTGGATGTGAGGAACATTCCGACCGAACAGCTGATGAACCTTGTTTCCTTTGTGTTCCAGGATACATTCCTGTTCTACGATACGCTGTATGAGAACATTGCCGTGGGTTGTCCGGATGCCACGCGCGAACAAGTCGTTGCGGCAGCACGTGCCGCCCAATGCCATGAGTTCATAGAACAGTTGCCCGACGGCTACGAGACACGCATCGGAGACAGCGGCGTGTATCTGTCGGGCGGCGAGGCGCAGCGTGTGTGCGTGGCGCGTGCCATCCTGAAGAATGCTCCCATCCTTGTGTTGGACGAGGCTACAGCCTTTGCCGACCCTGAGAACGAGTATAAGATGCAGCAGGCATTGCAGGAACTCATCAAGGATAAGACGGTCATCATCATTGCCCACCGCTTGTCTTCCATCATCTCGGCCCATCAGATTGTGGTGCTGAAAGAAGGAAAGATTGCCCAAACGGGCACGCACGGACAGCTCAGCACCGAACCGGGAGTCTATCAACAACTATGGAATGCCTACACGGATGCTTTCCGCTGGGAATTAAGTACAAAAGAAGAAAAGGAGTAACATTATGAATGCTATACGAAACATTACAATCGGGCAGACGGAGCGTCTGCATAAGCCGGTGTTTTGCACGGCACTGGCCAATCTGGTGAATATCGTGCCTTTCTGCCTTTCTATCGAGGCAATCCATGTGATTTATAGTGCTTTTGACGGAAGTGGAACTCCACTGGACACTGTCCGCCTGTGGACTATCTTCGGGGTGTTGGTGGCTTACATCGGCGTGATGATGCTGGCCGAACGGGCTGCCTATCGTGCCAACTTCCGTGGAGCTTACTCCATGAGTGCCGCCGGGCGTGTGGCTTTGGCCGAACATCTGCGCAAACTCTCGCTCGGTTTCCTTTCGCGTCGCGACCCGGGCGATTTGTCTTCCATGATGATTACGGATTTCACGATGGCCGAAACAGGCATATCTCACCATTTGCCCCAACTGATAGGAGCGTTTGTGATGCCCGTACTGGCTTTCCTTGGCCTGTTGTGGATGGACTGGCGCATGTCGGTAGCCATGTTTGTGGCCTTGCCTTTCTCCGTACTGGTGTTATGGAGCAGCACCAAAGTGCAGCAGCGGCTTAGCGGCCAGCAGATAGCGGCCAAAATCAATGCCGGCAACCGCTTGGAGGAATACCTGCAAGGCATACGGGTGATGAAGGCTTACAACTTGGTGGGCGAACGCTTTACGCGCTTGCGCGATGCCTTTGCCCATTTGCGCCGTGCCTGTATCCGCCAGGAGGCTTTGTTGGGGCCTTTCGTTCTGCTGTCCATTACGCTGGTGCGGGCAGGACTGACGCTGATGATTCTTTGCGGTGCCTATCTGCTGGTGGGCGGAGAATTGTCCTTGCTCACGTTCGTTCTGTTCCTGGTGGTCGGTTCCCGGGTATTCGACCCGCTTACTTCCGCACTGACCAACTTTGCGGAGTTCCGCTATTTCTCCATCGCAGGCGGACGCATCCTGGAGTTGATGAAGGAGCCCGAAATGAAAGGTAGCGATGAAGCACCTGCCGAAGGAGATATTGTCTTTCGCGATGTGGCTTTTGCCTATCAGGAAAAAGAGGTGTTGCACGATGTCAATGTCACCTTGCCTCAAGGAAAACTGACGGCATTGGTAGGTCCGTCGGGCAGTGGCAAGAGTACGCTGATGAAGCTTTGTGCCCGTTTCTATGACCCGGTGCGCGGTCGGGTGTTGTTTGGTGGCAAGGATCTTTCCACTATCGAGCCGGAAGCATTGATGCAGCGTGTGTCCATGGTATTTCAGGATGTGTATCTCTTTCAGGATACCATCAAGAACAACGTCCGTTTCGGTAAGTCGGATGCTACGGACGAAGAAATCATGGAGGCGGCAAAGAAAGCATGTTGCCACGACTTCATCATGCGGTTGCCTAAAGGATATGACACTCTGGTGGGCGAAGGCGGATGCACGCTGTCGGGCGGAGAAAAGCAACGCTTGTCTATAGCAAGAGCCATTTTGAAGGAAGCACCGATTATCTTGCTCGATGAGGCTACTGCATCGCTCGATCCGGAGAATGAAGTGGAGGTACAGAAAGCCATCAATACGCTGATAAAGGGACATACGGTCATCGTGATAGCCCATCGACTCAAGACCATCAAGAATGCCGACCAAATCTTGGTATTCGATCACGGCAGCATCGTAGAGCAGGGAACTCACGACGAGCTGATAAAGCAAGGCGGTCTGTACGAACGGCTTTGGACGATACAGGAAAAGACTTTGGGGTGGCAGGTCAGCAGATAATGACAGTCATCTTTATAGATTCCAAAATTGAAATGGTAGGTTTCCCGCCTACCATTTTTTTCGGGAAAGCATGAATCCTTTAGCTATTGTTTATATGTAGGAAAGCTATCTTATAAGCGAACCTTATAAACATGTATGCCGAAAGCATGCCCCTCCTTCGGCTTTACGCCCCGTGGTAAACGCATTTTTACCACGAGGCGGAAGCATTTTTAGTGCAGAGTAAACGCATTTTTAGCCCGGGCTGAAAATGGAATTTCATACCGATGATGACTATTGCACATCCCGTCCGCGCGCAGCTTCTTCTGCCAACATTTGTTCCCTGCTTTTGCTTTGAGTGACAATATAGACCCCTAAGAATACCAGTGCGGCTGCTATGGCTTTGCTCACTCCGAATGTACCCATACCTAATAAAATGGATACCGTGGTGCCTACGATGGGCTGCACATAATTGTACATGCTCACCACGGTGGGACGCAATGTCTTTTGACCCACCATTACCAGGATATAGGCAAAGAACGTGCCGCCAAGAATGACATACCCCACACACGTCCATGTCTGCACCGGAATGGCTTCAAACCGGATGGACGAAACCTCGTGGTAAGAGAAAGGAATGAAGCAGATGGAGGCATACGTGAACATCCATTTCATCAGCGTGAAGACGTTATACCGCCCAATCAACCTCTTGAAGATGGCCAGATAGAACGAAAAACTGATTTGTGCTGCCAGACAAAGCAAATCGCCCGGTATGCTTCCGGGGCGTCCGTCCGTATTCCCTCCGCTACTTAGAATCAGCATCAGTGCACCGATGGAACCTAAAAAGACACCCATTACCTTTTTCCCCGTGACAGGCTCTTTCAGGTAGATGGCTGCCACAATCATGGTAGCGATGGGAGCGGTGGTCGTCATGATGGAAGCATCTATAGGCGAGGTGAGCGACAGACCGAAGGTGAAACTTCCCTGATTGAAGACGATACCTAACAGTCCGGCGAAGAACAACATCATCAAGTCGTGCGGCTTCACCTGTTCACGCGGAGCAAACAAAGAAGCTATCCAAAAGCAGACGGCTCCGCCCGTCATTCGGAAGGTGGCAAGGGAGAGAGCCGAAATGCCGTTCTCTAATGCCGATTTGCCGATTGGGGCCATAAGCCCCCACATGATGGCAGCACCCAGCATTGCCAAATGTCCTTTATACTTTTCAACACCCATTCTTTTTAACCTTAAAAAACGGTGCAAATGTAGGAGGTTTTTTTTATATTCTGTATCTTTGCTCCAACAGAAATTTACTGGATTATGAAAAAACAGGCTGATTATATCAAGCGTATCGAAATAAAGCGTCTGTGGGGGCGCAAGGATATTTCGTGGGAACTTCGTCCGGATGTGAACATACTGAGCGGGGTGAACGGCATCGGAAAGAGTACCATACTGAACAAGTCGGTCAACAGCCTTTCTGCTTTGGCAGGCGGTGCACTGAGCAACGATGTGGCTCCCGGTGTGCATTTTGTTTTCTCGCCCGAAGATGCCACGCAGATACATTTCGATGTTATCCGCAGCTTTGACCGTCCGCTGATTCATTCGGACTTGTTGGAGAAAATGGCAGACAAGGATGTTAAGACGGAATTGGACTGGCAACTCTATCAGTTGCAACGCCGATACCTAGACTATCAGGTGAACGTGGGTAACCGCATCATCGAGTGTCTCACTTCGGGCAATCCGGAAGATCAGCGGCGTGCTTCCCTCATCTCTCTTCCAAAAACCAAATTCCAGGATTTGATTGACAGGCTGTTTGGAGAAACCGGCAAGAAGATAGTAAGGAAAAGCAATGAGATTTTGTTTGAGCAGGATGGCGACACGCTGCATCCTTATCAGCTTTCATCGGGCGAGAAACAGTTGCTGGTCATCATGCTCACCGTATTGGTGCAGGACAACCGCCACGGGGTGCTCTTTATGGACGAACCCGAAGTGTCTTTGCACGTGGAGTGGCAGCAGCAACTCATTTCACTGATACGCGAACTGAACCCCAATGTGCAGATTGTGCTCACCACCCATTCGCCCGCATTGGTGATGGACGGCTGGTTAGATGCCGTGACCGAAGTGAGCGACATCACACAGTAGAAACCTTAACACCTGCAATGCTATGGGAAAACGTTTGTCTGATAACCTTTCGTCTTTATATATAGGTGCTGCCAACAGACTCAAGTCCAAAGGAGCACGTCGCAAAATCATTGCATACGTAGAGAGCTATGACGATATATCGTTTTGGCGTACCTTGTTGGGCGGGTTTGAAGACGAGACCCGTTACTTCGAGGTGATGCTTCCTTCGCGCACCACGCTGACGAAAGGGAAGAAGTCTGTGCTGATGAATGATTTGGGTTCCCGATTGGGACAGAACATGATAGCCTGTGTGGATAGCGACTACGATTATTTGTTGCAGGGTGCCACGCAGACCTCCCAATATATCATCAACAATCCGTACGTCTTTCACACCTACGCCTATGCCATTGACAATTATCAGTGTTATGCCGAAGCCTTGCACGAGGTTTGTGTGACAGCCACGCTGAACGACCGTCCCATCATAGACTTTGTGGCATTCATGCGCCTGTATTCGCAGATAGCCTATCCGCTTTTTGTGTGGTCTGTGTGGTTTTATCGCAAGCACAACCTTTCGGAATTTTCATTGCTGGACTTCTGCTCGTATGTGAGGATAGAGAAGATAAACGTCTATCATCCGGAGCACAGTTTGGAAAACATGGAGCGCAAGGTAAAGCGCAAGCTCCGGGACTTGGAACGTCGGCATCCCAAATCAGTAGGAGAAGTGGAAGCCATGAAGAAAGAGCTTTCCCGGTTGGGGGTAACGCCCGATGATACCTACATGTTTATTCAAGGGCATCACATCATGGACTGTGTGGTGATGAAGTTGCTGACACCCGTATGCAATTTGCTTCGTAGGGAACGGGAAGCGGAGATAAAGGAACTGGCAGCCCATGATGTGCAGTTTCATAATGAGCTGACCAGTTATCAGCACCGGCAGTCGGGCGTGGAGTTGGTGCTCCGCAGGCATACCGGTTATAAGGTATCTCCTCTTTATAAGAGGTTGGAGGAGGATGTGCGTCGGTTCTTGAAGAAGCTGTGACGGCCTTCCGTTGTTACTCATCAAGGAAAGCAAGCAGTTCTTCTGCCTTGTCGATGATGTGTGCCGGATGGAGTGCTTCCAGTTCAGCACGCGGACGGAATCCCCATGATACTCCCACGGCTGTCACTCCGGCATTGTGTGCCGTCTGCATATCCACATTGGAGTCTCCCACATAGAGCACCTCTTCGCGCTTCACTCCGGTTTGTGCCAGTATGTCATTCACGATGGCAGGATCCGGTTTGGTGGGCACACCTTCTCTTTGTCCCAACACTTCGGCAAAGCGGATGTCGGGGAAATAATAGGCAACCAGCTTCCTTGCGGCAGCCTGATACTTGTTGGAGGCCACGGCTATCCGGACGCCTTTTTGCTGCAAGGCTTCCAGCAGTTCGGTAATGCCGGGATAGGGTTGGCTCAGGTCGGCGTTGTGTATATCATAATAAGGAATGAACTGCGAGCGTATTTTCAGTATGTTTTCTTCCGTCCGTTCGCTTTCGGGCAAGGCGCGTTCAAACAATTTGTTGATGCCGTTTCCCACAAAGAAACGATAAGCATCCACTTCGTGGGTGGGATAACCATAGTGCTGCAAAGCCTGATTGGTGGCGGTGGCCAGGTCGGCGATAGTGTTTAGCAATGTGCCGTCCAAATCGAAAATTACAAGTTTCTTCATTTTTAGCTATCTGTTGATTTGGCGGCAAAGTTAGTATTTTATATGCAAACTGATAATAAACTGCATAAACTTTCTACATTTGTTTTCAACTCGACATATTTCTGATAATTTTTCATATTTTTAGGTTCGATTATAACAATCATAAAGCCAAAAATGGCTAAATTTGAGCACTCCTAAAAGTCTGCCATGACTGATGGGCGTAAATAAATATAATAATAACGATAAATTTTATGGAAAACATTGGAGTTGCGTTGATGTTGATGGTGGTCGGTATGGCTACTGTCTTTGTCATTCTTCTCATTGTTATCTATCTGGGCAAGTTCCTCATTTCGATGGTCAACAAGTTTGCACCCGAGGAAGTTGTGAAAAAGAAAGTGGCTACGGTTGCTCCTACGGCAGATGCCGGAGCTATGGATGCCATTAAGGCCGCGGTAGATATCCTGACGGCAGGAAAAGGACAGGTAGTAAAAATTGAGAAGTTGTAATCCGAAAAACACATTTACAGTAAAAAATGGAAAGAGAAGTAAAGTTTAGTCTGGTCTTCCGCGACATGTGGCAGAGTGCAGGCAAGTATGTGCCCCGCGTTGACCAGTTGGTGAAGGTTGCACCGGCCATTATCGAGATGGGTTGTTTTGCTCGCGTGGAAACAAATGGCGGTGGTTTTGAACAGGTAAATTTATTGTTTGGCGAGAATCCGAATAAGGCAGTGCGCGAGTGGACGAAGCCTTTTCACGAAGCAGGCATACAGACCCACATGCTCGACCGTGCACTGAATGGCCTCCGCATGAGTCCCGTTCCGGCAGATGTCCGCAAGCTGTTTTATAAGGTGAAGCACGCACAGGGTACCGACATTACCCGTACATTCTGCGGATTGAACGATGTCCGCAACATTATCCCCTCCATTGGTTATGCACACGATGCCGGCATGATCTCACAGTGCTCGCTGTGTATCACGTTCTCGCCCGTACACACGGTGGAATATTATGTGAACATGGCCAAACAACTGATAGAAGCCGGAGCCGACGAAATCTGTATCAAGGACATGGCAGGTATCGGCCGTCCTGT
>JAUNIV010000072.1 GCA_030523385.1 Bacteroidales bacterium
CTGGCAACATCATCCCGTCTTCTACTGGTGCTGCTAAGGCTGTAGGTAAGGTTATTCCTGAACTGAACGGTAAGCTGACTGGTATGTCTATGCGTGTTCCGACTTTGGACGTTTCTGTAGTTGACTTGACTGTAAACTTGGCTAAGCCTGCTACTTACGCTGAAATCTGCGCTGCTATGAAGGCTGCTTCTGAAGGCGAATTGAAGGGTATCCTGGGTTACACTGAAGATGCTGTTGTTTCTTCTGACTTTTTGGGTGACACTCACACTTCTATCTTCGATGCTAAGGCTGGTATCGCTTTGACTGATACTTTCGTTAAGGTGGTTTCTTGGTATGACAACGAAATCGGTTACTCTAACAAGGTATTGGATCTGATCGCTCACATGGCTTCTGTAAACTGCTAATCAGTTAAAACCATATAGCGGAGCCGTCCGAAGAAATTCGGGCGGCTTTTTTTATTTGTACGATCGGCATGAGTATTGTCTGACGGAGGCAAATTCTTAAGCCACCTAATAGCAGAAAGGTTGTAGCCAAGACAAGGGTGCCCATCGCGAGTTGGAATCTGAGAAAGCTTACGGCAAATATCTAATCATGTTAAATGAACAAAAAAGCATCAGATAGTTCGGGGTAATTCATGGAGGATAACGGGAAAAGTGTTAATTTAGCCCCTCAAAATTAAAGATGGAAATTGATAATTAAAAGAATGACAAGTATGAAAAAAGTGATTTTTACAGAAAAGGCTCCCGCAGCCATCGGTCCTTATAGTCAAGCAATAGAAGTGAACGGAATGGTGTTCTTGTCCGGACAGATTCCGGTAAACCCTGCCACAGGGGAGTTCGTGCCGGGAGGAATCACCGAACAGACGGCACAGGTGTTTGAAAACATCAAGAACGTGTTGGCCGAAGCCGGACTGACTATGGCAAACATCGTGAAGACTACGGTGTTCCTGGCAGATATGTCTCTCTTTGCCGAAATGAATGCCGTCTATGCACAATATTTTGAAGGTGATTTCCCTGCCCGTTCGGCTGTGGCAGTGAAGGCTTTGCCGAAGGGTGCGCTGGTGGAAATAGAGAGCATTGCAGTGAGATAAGCAAGTGCATCAGCTCATCTACATATTCCACAGCGGCTTTGCCTGGTTGGGCGAAGGCTACACCGTGATTATGGACTATTACCGTGACACGGACGACAAGCATGCCGCGCAAGCCCTCTTCCGTCTGGTCAGCGGACTGCCCGAACAGACGGAAGAGGTGCAGCCGCACGGGGTGGTGCACGACGAATTGCTGCATAGACCGGGTAAACTCTACGTGCTGAGCAGCCATTTTCATCCCGACCATTTCAACAAGGAAGTGTTGGAGTGGCGCAGGCAGAGGCCGGACATCGTCTATATCTTTTCCAAAGACATACTCCGCCATCGCAGGGCGGCCAAAGAGGATGCGGTGTGGCTGAAAAAAGGAGAGACCTATACCGACGAAACGCTGACGGTGCATGCTTTCGGCTCCACGGACGTGGGAGTGTCGTTCTTGTTGGAAGTGGAAGGCAAGACGGTTTTCCATGCAGGCGACCTGAACAACTGGCACTGGATGGACGAAAGCACGGAAGCGGAGTGGAAGGGAGCCGAAAAGAACTTCCTGCACGAGCTGGACTACATAGCCGAACGTGTGCCACGGATGGACGTGGTCATGTTTCCCGTAGATCCCCGCCAGGGAAAGGAATACATGCGCGGAGCCGGACAGTTTGTAGAGAAGATAAAGACCCGTGTCTTTGTGCCGATGCATTTTGCCCCGGCGTTTGACAAGGCCAATGCCTTCCGCCCATTTGCCGAAGCCGGCGGAGCACGCTTCGTGGAGCTGACACACGCCGGACAAAGGATAGACATAGAATGATTGACACCCATTACCGTAGGGGCGGATTATAATAAATCAAAGGCATAGCATCTTAGATGAGAGAACCGTGCATAGAATAACAGACGTAAATATTTTAGAAGACAATGAAAGTAAAAGGAAAGTTTGATCATTTCAATATCAATGTAACCAATCTGGAGAAAAGCATCCAATTTTATGAAACGGCTTTGGGACTGCATGAGTCGCATCGCAAGAATGCAGCCGACGGCTCGTTCACGCTGGTGTATATGGCCGACGACTGCGGTGCTTTCCTGCTGGAGTTGACCTGGCTGCGCGACCATACGCAACCCTACGAGTTGGGCGAGAACGAAAGCCACCTGTGTCTGCGCGTGGAGGGCGATTACGACGAAGTGCGCCGGTTCCACAAAGAGATGGGCTGCGTATGTTTTGAGAATACCGAAATGGGACTTTACTTCATCAATGATCCGGACGACTACTGGATTGAAGTATTGCCTGCCAAATGACAAACTGATAAAAGACAGATGGGCGTGAAGAATCTGAAATACATTTCTCCCGGAGGCTGGTTTTCGCTGGAATATCCGGCCGCGTGGCATGAGTTTGAAGACACGGAAGATACATTCTTGTTTTATAATCCCGATGAGTGGACGGGCAACTTCCGAATATCGGCCTACAAGGATGAGGACAAGGGCTATGCCCGGCAGTGTGTGTCGGACGAACTGGCTGATAATCCGTCGGCCTCGTTGAAGAAGGTGGGCAGATGGGAGTGCGCCTACAGTGCTGAGACTTTCCAGGAGGGAGGCGCGTGGTACACCACCCACATTTGGGTGACAGGCGAGGGATGCCTCTGCTTCGAGTGCTCGTTCACCGTCTCCAAAGGCAGCGACAAGAAAGCGGCTGAGGATATCATCGCCTCGTTGCAGGTGCGTACAGGCAAGGAGCCTAAGGAAATCATCCCGATTCGCGTCTTGGAGATAGGAGAGGTGAACAATGCCTACGAGTGGGTTTCGGTCACGGTCAAGAAACAACTGACGAAAGACTTCACCGCATCCGAAGCCGATTTGGAGAGCATCCGCCAGGTGATGGACAGCGGACGCTTCCAAAGGCAGCAGCGCATGGCGTGGGAGAGTTTCGGCATGGCCTTCGGTGTCATTCTGGTCAATGAGATGGAAGGCATGGAGTGGGTGACGGTCATAGACGGTCCGAAGGAATATGCGGCCTTGCAGTTCTGCCAGTCCGACATGGTGATTGACCCCGTTGCGTTGGTGTGGAACAAGGTGAAAAAGGGGCTTCCCTGCGACTTGAAGTCTGAATTCAGAAGAATAAAGCGCGAGGCGGAAGCCGTGCTCGACGATTTGGCTAATCTAAACAAGCAAGAAGAATGACCCCCTATATGCAAGTGGACGGGCTTACCAAATCCTTTGGCGATTTGGTGTTGTTCCAGAATATTTCCTTCGGTGTGGCCGAAGGACAGCGCATCGGCCTGATAGCCAAAAACGGCAGCGGAAAGACGACTTTGCTCAACATCATAGCCGGAAAGGAAGGTTATGATGCAGGCAGCATTGTGTTCCGCCGTGATTTGCGTGTGGGCTATCTGGAGCAAGACCCGCATTATCCCGGCGAACTGACCGTGCTCGAAGCCTGCTTCTATCATGGCAACAGCACGGTGGAGCTGATTAAGGAATATGAGAAGTGTATCAACACCGAAGGCAATCCGGGACTGGAAGACCTGCTGGCACGCATGGAGCACGAAAAGGCATGGGACTACGAGCGGAAGGCCAAACAGATTCTTTCCCAACTGAAAATACGTGACTTCGACCAGCCGGTGAGCCAGCTGTCGGGCGGACAGCTTAAGCGCGTGGCATTGGCCAACGTGCTGATCACCGAACCCGATTTCCTGATACTTGACGAGCCTACCAACCACCTCGACCTCGACATGACGGAATGGCTGGAAGGTTATTTGGGACGCGGAAACATCAGTCTGCTGATGGTGACGCACGACCGCTACTTCCTGGATCGCGTGTGTTCGGAAATCATCGAGATAGATAACCGGCAGATTTATTCCTACAAGGGCAACTACAGTTACTACTTAGAGAAGAGGCAGGAGCGCATAGAAGCCACGAATGCCGAAATAGCCCGTGCCAACAACCTCTATCGCACGGAGCTGGAATGGATGCGCCGCATGCCGCAGGCGCGCGGACACAAGGCACGCTATCGCGAAGAAGCTTTCTACGAACTGGAGAAGGTGGCCAAACAACGCTTCAACGACAAGAACGTGAAGTTGGACATGAAAGCTTCCTACATCGGCTCTAAGATTTTCGAAGCCGACCACCTGTGCAAACGCTTCGGCGACTTGAAGATACTGGATGATTTCTCCTACATCTTTGCCCGCTATGAGAAGATGGGCATCGTGGGCAACAACGGCACGGGGAAATCCACCTTCATCAAAGTGCTGATGGGAGAACAGAAGCCCGACAGCGGCACGATAGACATCGGCGAGACGGTGCGCTTCGGCTATTACTCGCAAGACGGATTGCAGTTTGATGAGCAGATGAAGGTGATAGACGTGGTGCAGGACATAGCCGAAGTGATAGAGTTGGGCAACGGCAAGCGGCTGACCGCCTCGCAGTTCCTGCAACATTTCCTGTTCACTCCCGAAACGCAGCACAGCTATGTGTATAAGTTGAGTGGGGGAGAGCGTCGCCGCCTGTATCTGTGTACCGTGCTGATGCGCAATCCCAACTTCTTAGTGCTGGACGAGCCCACCAACGACCTCGACATCGTGACGCTACAGGTGCTCGAAGAGTATTTGCAGAACTTCAAAGGATGCGTGATTGTGGTCAGCCACGACCGCTACTTCATGGACAAGGTGGTGGACCATCTGCTGGTGTTCAAGGGGCAGGGAGACATCCGCGACTTCCCCGGCAATTACTCCGACTACCGCGACTGGCGCGATGCGAAGGAACAGCGCGAAAAGGAGGAACGCAAGCCGAAGGAAGAGAAAACCACCCGCGTGAGGTTGAACGACAAGCGCAGAATGTCTTTCAAGGAACGGAAAGAATACGAACAATTGGAAGCCGAAATAGCGACGCTGGAACAGGAGAAGGCTGAGCTGGAAGCAGCTCTTTGCAGCGGTACGCTTTCTGTGGATGAATTGACAGAGAAGTCTAAGCGGCTGCCTCAGTTGAATGACCTGATAGACAAAAAGACCATGCGTTGGCTGGAACTTAGTGAGATTGAAGGGTGATTTACTCACCCTTCAGGCTTTTATTGATGCTGTCGATGTAATCCAATATTTCCTGCCGTCCGGTTTTCTTTTCGGAAGAAGACAGAAAATAAGGCGGAAGCTCTTCCCACTGTTCTTTCAGCTTGTCTAAGTATCGGGTTGTGTTCTCCTTAATCTTTGCATAGCCCAACTTATCCGTTTTGGTAAAGATGATGGAGAAAGGAATCCCGTTCTCGCCCAACCACTCCATAAACTCCAGGTCTATCTTCTGAGGCTCCAGGCGGCTATCGACCAACACAAAAAGGTTGGTCATCTGCTCTCTTTCCAGAATATAGTTCTCTATGATTTGCTTGATTTTCTCTACGGCTTTCTTTCCCCGTTGGGCAAAACCGTAGCCCGGAAGGTCCACTAAGTACCATTCCTTATTGACGAGGAAGTGGTTGATGAGCAAAGTCTTTCCCGGAGTGGAAGAGGTCATGGCCAGTTTGCTACGATTGGTAAGCATGTTTATCAAGCTGGACTTCCCTACGTTGGAGCGCCCGATGAAAGCATACTCCGGCAAGTTATCTTGCGGACATTTTTCTACTTTGGTGTTACTTATAACAAATTCTGCACTGACTATTTCCATGATCTTATTCTTTTTTCCGCCGCAAAGGTACGGAAAATCCGCCAAATTGCGTAAGTTTGCAGGCGCTTAATAATTTAGAAATAACCCGATGAACCAACAATATCCATCCATACTGTTAGAGAAAGCGGTAGGAGAGTTCTCCAAACTGCCCGGCGTGGGACGCAAGACGGCCATGCGGTTAGTGCTGCATCTGCTTCGCCAAGACACGGCGGCAGTGGAGGCATTCGGCAATGCTGTCATTACGCTGAAGCATGAAGTGAAATACTGCAAGGTGTGCCATAATATATCGGACACGGAAACCTGCCGCATCTGTGCCAATCCGTTGCGGGATGTTTCTACCATTTGCGTGGTAGAGAGCATTCGCGATGTGATGGCCGTGGAAGCTACGCAGCAATACAAAGGCTTGTATCATGTGTTGGGCGGTGTCATCTCGCCCATGGACGGCATAGGCCCTTCCGACCTGCAGATAGATAGTCTGGTGGAACGTGTGAAGGCTGGAGGGGTGAAGGAAGTAATCCTCGCCCTCAGCTCTACGATGGAAGGAGACACCACGAACTTCTACATCTCCCGCAAACTGAATGGCATGGACGTGACGCTGAGCGTGATAGCACGCGGCATATCCATCGGCGACGAATTGGAATATACGGACGAAGTGACATTGGGCCGCTCCATCGTGAACCGCACTTTGTTTGTGGGGACGGTGTGATGGTTCTAGGATGTTTTGCCGTGGGTGGCTTGTCTTTCATGGAAGTTAATGATAAAATACGGGCAGCTTTGAAAATAATCGGGAAATCTCTTGTTCATAATATTTGTACATTCTATATTTGCCCCCCGAAAATTAAAAAAGACTATGACAATGGAAACTTATGATATTTATTTTAAAGATGCATACGATTCGGCCAACAAAGGATTTTCTATCAAGAACAAGGAAAAGGCTATCCGGATGGCTGAAGACATGCTGGCCGAACGCAAAGGATATGTGAAGGATTTCGTGGGAGGAACCATCTCCGTGGTGCGGAAAGAGACGCAGGAAGAGGTATGGTCTAAGGCCATCGGCGAATAAAAAACATATTTCTGCAAAAAAAACTTCTCCAAATGTTTTGTAGTATTGATTTTATTTGTACCTTTGCACCGTCATAAAAAATCGGGGTATTAGCTCATCTGGCTAGAGCGTTAGACTGGCAGTCTAAAGGTGGCGAGTTCGAGTCTCGCATGCTCCACTGATAGTGAAATTTAGGCACGGATTACACGGATTAGCACGGATTTATTCTCCGTGGCTGGCGTAGTAATCCGTGCCTAATGTTTTTTTATATAAACTGTGATAGCTTATGTTAATCTATAATACAACTTTTCAGACAGAAGTGGGCGATGCACGCAATTTTGTCATTTGGCTGAATGAGTGTTACATACCCGAAGTAGAGAATTTGGGCATGTTGCGCAATCCGCGTCTGGTGCAAATACTCAGCCACAAGGAACCGGACAGCGAATGTTTTTCGTTGCAATGGGAAGTGGAGGACTCTGCCACCCTGCACCGCTGGCATACGCAGCAGGGCATGAGACTGAACGAGGAAATGATGAAAGTATTCAAGGATAAAGTGGTGGGATTTCCCACGCTGATGGAGGTAATCAGGTGATACAGCCGGTAAAGGAGAAAATCATATTGGGCATAGACCCCGGAACCACCATCATGGGTTATGGGCTGCTGAAGATAACCGGTACTCGCCCCGAAGTGATGACAATGGGGGTGATAGACCTGCGCAAGTATGGCGACCATTACTTGAAGTTGCGCCGCATCTTCGAGCGCGTGATAGGCATCATAGAGGCTTACCTGCCCGACGAACTGGCCATCGAAGCACCGTTCTTCGGCAAGAACGTGCAGTCCATGCTGAAGTTGGGACGGGCACAAGGGGTGGCTATGGCGGCCGCGCTGAGCCGCGACATACCCATCACGGAATATGCCCCGCTGAAGATAAAGATGGCCATCACCGGAAACGGACAGGCAAGCAAGGAACAGGTGGCGGGCATGCTGAAACGCATGCTACACATCCCCGACAGCGAGATGCTGCCTTTCATGGATGCCACCGACGGACTGGCAGCCGCCTATTGCCACTATCTGCAAATGGGCAAGCCCACCGTGGCCAAAGAATACTCCGATTGGAAAGATTACATCAATAAAAATCCAGATAAAATAAAAAGATAGAGTTATGAATGTGAAACACGTTATTTGGGCATCCATTGTATCGACAACCATCAGTTGTCAGTCTGTGAAGAAAGAATACGCTTCATTCGAAGACTATCCTGTCCGCGAAGGGCAACTCACCGAGATGGAGTATTCTCCGTCTGAAACCAAATTCTCGCTTTGGGCTCCTACGGCCGAAGAGGTGAGGGTATTGCTGTTCGACTCCGGCGAGGAAGGGTCGGCCTACCAGACTCTTCCCATGCAGAAGGGCGGTGACGGCACCTGGAGCCTCTCTGTGAAAGAAGACCTGAACGGCAAGTTCTACACATTTAACGTCAAAGTGGAAGGAAAATGGTTGGGCGACACGCCGGGCATCATGGCAAAGGCCGTGGGAGTGAACGGTAAGCGTGCAGCCGTGATAGACCTGCGCTCCACCGACCCCGAAGGTTGGGAGAACGATGTGCGTCCGCCGTTGGCCAACTATGCGGACATCGTGGTGTATGAGATGCACCACCGCGATTTCTCGTTGGATTCCGTATCGGGCATCCAGCACAAAGGCAAGTTCCTGGCTCTGACGGAGCAGGGCACTACTTCTTCGTTGGGCGAAAAGACCGGTATAGATCATCTGAAAGAGTTGGGTGTGACCCACGTACACATCCTTCCGTCCTACGATTATGCTTCCGTTGACGAAACCAACTTAGACAAGCCGCAGTATAATTGGGGTTATGACCCGCAGAACTACAATGTGCCCGACGGTTCTTATTCTACCGACCCCTATAAGCCCGACGTGCGTATCAAGGAGTTCAAGCAAATGGTGCAGGCACTCCACAAGGCAGGCATAAGGGTGGTGCTCGATGTGGTTTACAATCATACTTTCAATACCGAAGACAGCAACTTTGAGCGCACCGTGCCGGGATATTTCTACCGCCAGACAGCCGACGGCAAGCTGGCCGACGGTTCGGGATGCGGCAACGAGACGGCCAGTGACCGCGCCATGATGCGGAAGTACATGATAGAGTCCGTGCAATATTGGGCCAACGAATACCACATCGACGGTTTCCGCTTCGACCTGATGGGAATCCACGACATAGAGACCATGAACGAAATCCGTGCGGCATTAGACCGCATAGACCCTTCCATATTTATATATGGTGAAGGTTGGGCAGCCAGTGCCCCGCAGTTGGACGAAGAGAAGTTGGCCATGAAAGCCAACACCGACAAGATGCCACGCATTGCAGCTTTCTCTGACGAGATGCGCGATGCCTTGCGCGGCGGTTGGGACGACGACAAGAAAGGAGCATTCCTGATAGGCGAGCCGGGACATGAGATGAGCATCAAGTTCGGCCTCGTGGGAGCGATAGACCATCCGCAGGTGGCATTCGACCAGGTGAACTACAGCAAAAAGCCATGGGCATTGCAGCCTACGCAGATGATAAGCTACGTGAGCTGTCACGACGACATGTGTCTGGCCGACCGCTTGAAGGCAACCCTGCCCGAAGGTTCGGTGGAAGACCGTGCGGCATTGCACAAGCTGGCCGAAACCTTTGTGTTCACTTCGCAGGGAGTGCCTTTCATCTTTGCCGGCGACGAGGTGATGCGCGACAAGAAGGGTGTACACAACTCCTACAACAGTCCCGACAGCATCAACACCATCGACTGGAAGAACAAAACTGCCTATAAGGATGTCTTTGAATACATGAAAGGGCTGATAGCGATGCGCAAGGCACACCCTGCTTTCCGTATGGGCGACGCTGAACTGGTGCGCAAGCATCTGGAGTTCTTGCCGGTAGAGGGAGACAACGTAGTGGCCTTCACGCTGAAGGACAATGCCAACGGTGATTCCTGGAAGAACATCATCGTAGCCTTCAACAGTCGCACGGAGCCTGCCAAAGTGGCTATCCCGTCGGGCAGATACACCGTGGTGTGCAAGAATGGAAAGATAGACCTGAAAGGCATGGGACAAGTTTCGGGCACTGAATTGGTGGTTCCGGCACGTTCGGCCATGATTGTTTATCAATAATCAATACCTATATCGGGCGGA
>JAUNIV010000073.1 GCA_030523385.1 Bacteroidales bacterium
CCAACGGACAGGAGATACTGGCCGTGAGGGACAAGGAACAGCAACGTCTGCACAGCGTGTTGAACGAAGACAGCGAGCAAGCCATTACGGATGCCAAATACGGATTCATTGCGGGCGCACTGAAAGAAACCTTCACAGACAACCATCAGGAAAAGCAGCAGACCACGCGCGTGATAGACAGCATCGTGACGCATCGTCTGTGGGGATTCCCCATATTCTTCCTCTTCCTCTACATCATGTTCGAAGGTACGTTCGTGTTGGGAGACTACCCCATGCAAGGCATAGAATGGTTAGTGGACCAGTTGGGTGGCCTGATACGCACACACATGGCGGAAGGCCCGCTCAAAGATTTGCTTATCGACGGTATCATAGGGGGCGTAGGGGGCGTAATCGTGTTCCTGCCCAACATCCTGATACTTTATTTCTTTATTTCCATATTGGAAGATTCGGGCTACATGGCGCGTGCGGCTTTCATCATGGATAAGATCATGCACCGCATGGGGTTGCACGGCAAGTCGTTCATACCTCTTATTATGGGATTCGGATGCAATGTGCCTGCCATTATGGCTACACGTACCATTGAAGACCGCAAATCCCGTTTGGTCACGATGCTGGTCAATCCGCTCATGTCGTGCAGCGCACGTCTGCCCATCTACTTAGTGATGATAGGAGCATTCTTCCCCCACTGCGCCAGCCTGGTGCTTCTGAGTGTGTATGTGGCAGGCATTCTGCTGGCTGTGCTCATGGCACGCATCTTCAGCAAATTCTTGATTAAAGGTGAAGACTCGCCTTTCGTGATGGAACTTCCGCCTTACCGTATGCCGACCTCGAAAAGCATCCTGCGCCACACATGGGAAAAGGGTGCACAATATCTGAAGAAGATGGGAGGCATCATCATGATAGCTTCCGTGATTATATGGTTCTTAGGTTATTATCCGCAAAACGATGCTTATGAAACTACGGCCGAACAGCAGGAAAATTCCTACATCGGACAGATAGGCAAGGCCATCGAGCCTGTCATCGAACCGTTGGGATTCGACTGGAAGTTGGGTATCGGACTGATTTCGGGCGTGGGAGCTAAAGAACTGGTGGTAAGTACGCTGGGCGTGCTCTATACAAACGAAGAGGATGTGGAAAACGTAAACTTGTCGAATCGTATTCCCATCACTCCGGCTGCCGCATTGGCCTATATGCTGTTCGTGCTCCTTTATTTCCCGTGCATAGCCTCCTTTGCCGCTATCAAGCAAGAGTCGGGCAGTTGGAAATGGGCGGTATTTGCTTCTGTCTATACCACCGTGTTGGCATGGATTGTGGCCTTTGCCGTGTTCCATATAGGGAATTTGCTGATGTAACATGAACCTTCGGACGTTTTTTCTTGTTAAGCAGGTATGGATATACAAGAGATTATAGTAGCAATCATTGTAGGCTTCTGCATCTTGCGCGTAGCTTTGCGTATCGTGCGGTATTTCAAGCGTATAAAGAACAACAACAGCTCTTGCGGCTGTTGTTGTTCGGGCTGTGCGCTCAAGGAAACACACGGCGCTTCGACGTGCTGTTGCAAAAAAATAGAGGAGAAAAGCAGAAAAAGTTAGCAGAAATGTTGCAGGTTCAAAAAAATGTTGTACCTTTGCATCCGCAATCGAGAAACAACGATAGTAAACAAGATTGGTACCTTGGATGAGTGGCTTAGTCAGCGGTCTGCAAAACCGTGTACGGCGGTTCGAATCCGCCAGGTACCTCAAAGGAAGGAAGTTTGGGTGAGTGGCTGAAACCACCAGTTTGCTAAACTGACGTACGGGTTACCGTACCGGGGGTTCGAATCCCCCAGCTTCCGCCACGGGATAGGAGATAGGCTAAACAGCGTATCTCCTTTCTTTTTTTTTATAAAGCAAAATTATGCTTGTGCCGGATGGTGAAGAATGGGATTACCGATGAATAAAATAAAAGAGCTAATCAGAATCACCGATTAGCTCTTTTATCATGTAGCGGAATCGGGAATCGAACCCGAGTTTCAGCCGTGAGAGGGCCGCGTCCTAGGCCACTAGACGATACCGCCATTTCTTTTGACAGGCACAAAGGTATGGCAAACTTTTGAATTGAGCAAGTTTTTTGGAGAATCTTTTTTCTTCTTTGCAGAAAAAAGTGATTAGCCGATGCCTTTCCCGTGCATGTATTTTCGTGAAAAGACTGCTTTATTGAGGTTGACTTACTGAAAATACGTTAATAATTGCAGGTTGCATGCAGTATTTTGCTTTTTTCTTTGTTTAAAAGGCAGGAAATATAAAATACAGAAAATATGAAAAAGATGAAATTTTATTTAGGAGCACTGATAGCACTGTTGGGAATATCTTTCCAGTCGTGCGACAATGATGATGATGGTTATTCTTTAGGTGACTTTGCGGCCGACTGGGCGACCGTAAACGTAAAAGGCGATCATGTGTATGATTTTACGGGCGATACGTGGGGAACATTGTGGCCGGCGGCTACCAACTATCCCGGCTATTCGCTGACAGACGGGCAACGGATTATTCTCTATTTTAATCCTTTGTATGATAATTATCCCGAAGGCTACGATTGCTCCATCAAAGTGACAGGCATCCGCCCCATCCTTACGAAACAGGTGGAGGAACTGACAGCCGACAACGAAGAGGAGTATGGCAATGACCCCGTGAACATCAACGAGGGGAATATATGGATCAGCCGGGGTGGCTATCTCAACATTGTCTTCAACCAGGACCTTCCGGCCAAGGTGAAACATCGCGTGAGCTTGGTGAAGAACACCACAGTGACGCCCGAAGACGACGGATACATACATTTGGAATATCGCTATAACACGTATGACGATACTACCGGACTGTGGGCTGTCGGTGCCGTATCCTATAACCTCAATTCGTTGGACATAAAGGAAGGAACGAAAGGCATCAAGCTGAAACTGAATTCGGCCGTAAATGGCGAGCGCGAACTGACCTTCGACCTGAAGGAAAATACACCGTCTGAAGAGGTGAGCCAGATGGATTTCTCCGGAATGGAGTTGGAATGAGTCTGATTAAATAAAATAAGGAATCCGTTTGTGTGGGGCGTGCTGTTCTTGAGGAATGGCGTGCCCTTTTTCTGTTTACAACGCCTTGCCATAAAAATCTTTCTTCTTTTCAGTATTTTTTCAGAAATAACTTGTTCCTTTGCCTTTGCGAACAAAAGTCATGGCTTATGAAGATATTATTGGTAGAAGACGATAAAGACCTGCGCGAAGTCACTCGCCGGTCGTTGGAGAAAGAACGCTACGTGGTGGAGGTGGCACCCGACTACCGCACGGCCTTGCAGAAGATAGAAGATTATGATTACGACTGTATCTTGCTGGACATCATGCTGCCCGACGGCTGCGGGCTTTCCTTGCTGGAGGTGCTGAAAAAGATGCAGAAGCGGGAGAATGTCATCATCCTTTCGGCCAAAGACTCGGTGGAAGACAAGGTGAAGGGGCTGGAGTTGGGTGCCGATGATTATTTGCCGAAACCGTTTCATCTGGTGGAACTGAATGCCCGTATCAAGAGTGTCATACGTCGGCATCAGCATGGAGGGGAGACAAGCATACGCTGCGGAAACATAGAAGTCTTTCCCGATACGTTTCGCGTCACGGTGGATGGGCACGAAGTGGAGCTGAACCGGAAGGAGTATGACATACTGGTGTATTTCATGAACCGGCCGGGCAGGCTGGTGAACAAGCAAGCCATGGCCGAATGTGTGTGGGGCGACCACATAGACCAGGTGGATAACTTCGACTTCATCTACGCTCAAATCAAGAACCTGCGCAAGCGTCTGAAGGAAGCCGGAGCTACTCCCGAACTGAAGGCAGTGTATGGTGTGGGATATAAAATGGTGGTGGAATGAAGCTGATTTATTACATCATTATCCGCCTTTCGGTGGTATTGTCGGTGCTGCTCTGCGGATGGGCGGTATTCTTTTATATGGCTGTGATGGAGGAGGTGAACGACGAAGTGGACGATGCGCTGGAAGATTACTCCGAGGTTATCATTATCCGTGCGTTGGCAGGAGAGGAGTTGCCCTCGCGCAACACTGCCTCCAACAATCAGTACTTTCTGCGGCAAGTGACGGCAGAGTATGCCGCTTCCCGTCCCGACATCATCTATAAAGACTCCATGGTCTATATCCCCGAGAAAGACGAACGGGAGCCGGCCCGCATCCTCACCACGCTTTTCCACGACGACGAGGGGACGTGTTTTGAACTCACCGTAGCGACTCCCTCCATAGAAAAGGACGATTTGAAGGAGGCCATAGCCTGGCGCATGGCGTTCCTCTATGTGGCGTTGCTGCTCACGGTGGTGATAGTCAGCGTGTGGGTGTTCCACCGCAACATGCGGCCGCTCTATGTCTTGCTGCACTGGCTGGACCGCTATGACATCGGGCAGAAGAACACTCCGCTGCGCAACGATACGAAGGTGAGTGAGTTCCGTCGGCTGAACGAGGCCGCCGTGAGGTATGCTGAGCGTAGCCGGCAGACGTATGAACAGCAGAAACAGTTCATTGGCAACGCTTCGCACGAGATGCAGACCCCTCTTGCCATCTGCCGCAATCGACTGGAGATGCTGATGGAAGACGAGTCGCTGAACGAAAGCCAACTGACCGAACTGGTAAAGACCCACCGCACGCTGGAGCATCTTACAAAACTGAACAAGTCTCTGCTCTTGCTTTCGAAGATAGAGAACGGACAGTTTGCAGAGGCGGGCAGGGTGGAGGTGAACACGCTGTTACACCACTATGCGGAAGACTACGGCGAAGTGTATGCTTACCGGAACATTACGGTGGAGTGGCACGAAACAGCGGTGCTCTTCGTCACGATGAACGAGACGCTGGCAACGGTGTTGTTCACCAATCTGCTGAAGAATGCCTTTGTGCACAATGCAGATGGCGGACGCATACGCATTGAGATAGAAGCCCGGCGGGTGGTGTTCCGCAACACGGCGGCAGACGGCAAGCCGCTGGATGCGGAGCACATCTTCGATCGCTTTTATCAAGGTAAGAAGAAGGAAGGTTCCACGGGCTTGGGGCTTGCCATAGCCGACACGATATGCAAGATGCAGGGTATCGGGCTGCGTTACGCCTATAGGGACGGCGAACATTGTTTTGAAGTGGTGGTGTGCACGACTTCGTTTTAAAGTTTCTCGGCATGCCACTTCAGAAAAAACGACTTGGGCATTATCTTCACATTTCCTTTTTTATACTCTTTAGCTGTTATCCCGATTTTTTAGAAAAGTGTACCGAATACATACCCCGAAACCGTTGCCATCCCGATGACCAATGCCACATAAACAGCTGTCTTCTTCGTGCCCATAACGCCACGGATGACCAGCATATTGGGCAACGAGAGCGAAGGACCTGCAAGCAGCAGAGCCAAAGCTGGACCTTTACCCATGCCCGAAGCCAGCAACCCTTGTATGATAGGCACTTCGGTCAGTGTGGCAAAGTACATGAATGCTCCCGTGAACGAGGCAAAGAAGTTGGATAGAAGTGAATTCCCGCCAACTGCCCACGCAATCCATTCGTTAGGGATGATGCCTGCAATGATGGTTTCATCGTGCGTGGAACCGAGCAGGAATCCTGCTAACACTACACCCGCAGCCAGCAGGGGCATAATCTGTTTGGCAAAGCCCCATGAAGCCAATGCCCATTCGCGGTTTTCCTCATCCCGTTTGTCGAACAAGAGGATTATGGAAAGTAAGGCAACTGCCACTGTCATCGGTACCAATGGTACAAGTCTCGCGTTAACCACGGACAGGTTTGCCCATACAATCGACAAGCCTGTAAGGATAGTACCAACTGCTACCCAAAACGTTTTTAGACGCAGCACCCTTATCAGCAACCAGCACATAAGTAGAGACAACACTCCAACGATGTGCCACTTGTACGTGTAAATCAAGCTCCATGTGCCTGTGTCATTGGCTGAAGGTGCGCCCCAGTTGGCAAACATGAGTATCAGTACCAGCGTGAAGAAGTGTATCGAAGTCTGCCACATCGGACGTTTTTCGGATGGCGGCACGATGTTCATCTGTTGCTTTTTCTTTACTTTTTCCTCATTTCGGAATAGGAACGACATGGCAAGCCCGATGACGACCGAGAAGGTAACTGCCCCGATCATGCGTGCTACGCCCATCTCGATTCCGAGTATGCGTGTGGTAAGGATAATGGATAAAATACTGATGGCGGGACCGGAATAGAGGAACGCCACCGCTGGACCAAGCCCTGCACCACGCCTGTAGATGCTGGTGAACAGCGGTAAGATGGTGCAGGAGCACACCGCCAGTATGCCACCGGACAGGGCGGCTACGGAATAGGCGAGCCATTTCTTCGCATTTGCCCCGAAGTATTTCAGCACTGAACCTTGACTGACGAACACCGCTATTACTCCGGCAATAAAGAAAGCAGGCAGCAGGCACAATACAACGTGTTCGCGTGCGTACCATCGGGCAAGGTCGAGCGTGGCATCAATGGCTGTCGTAAACCGCTGGCTTTCTAACGGAAGGAAAAAGATAGTGGCGAATACCACCACTATCCAAAACAACTTTTTTAGTTCTTTCGTTGTCTCCATCGCAATGCCTCCGTTAAATGCCAAGCAAGTTTCTAACTTCCGCTTCTGTCGGCACATGACCTTTCAGCCGCACCACTCCATCCACTACCACGGCAGGGGTCGCCATGATGTTATAACTCATCATTTCGGCAATGTCATCCACCTTTGTAAGTTTCACATCGAGACTGTTCGCCTTGATAACCTGTTCTATCACGGTGTAGGTTGCCTTGCATTTGGCACAGCCGGGACCAAGCACTTTTATCTCTTTTATCGTGCCTGTCAGTGCGGAGCAGGATGTGGCGGTGTCTTCGGCTGCATCCGTGTCGCTTCCGCAACTGCACGAGCCAGCAGGCATTTCATCGTTTTCTTCCACAATCAGGCTGTCACCGCATGAACATGAACAGGGCTTTGGTGAGAACAGGGATGCCCAAAATCCCTTTTTTTCTTTCTTTGTTTCCATTTCTGTAAATGATTTTATAGTAATACATTGAATAAATAACCGGAAATTACGGCAGTAAGGAATATCACGGCAACGATAACCGCAACGAGTTTCTTACGGAAGATGCTGGCAAGCATCGTCATTTCGGGTATCGCCATGCCTGCACCGCCGATAATCAAGGCGATAACCGTACCTATGCTCATACCCTTTGCCATCAACGCTACGCCGATGGGGATGGCGGTTTCGGCACGGATGTAGAGCGGAATACCCAATACGGCGGCAATCGGGATGGCAAACAAATTGTCCGGTCCGGCAATCTTCAAGACAAAGTCCTGAGGCATATAGCCGTAGATGCCTGCACCAAGGGCAACACCTATCAACAGGTAACCCATAATGGGGCGCAGACTGCCCCATGCACTAACAAATGCTTCACGCAGTTTGCGACGTAGCGGCCATGTGCGTCTGTTCTCTCCCGTTTCAGCGTGACCGCCTTTCAGCCGCACATTCTTCACATACCGCTGCATACCTGTCTTTTCGAGGATGAAGCCGAAAAGCACGGAGGCTGCAAATGCGATGACGAAATAGGTAATCATCGCCTTCACACCGACCATTGCGCCCAGCATGCCTATTATAATAGGATTGAGCAACGGTGAGGCTATCAGAAACGACATCGTACTGCCAAAGGGCACTCCGGCATGGAGAAAGCCGACGGTCATAGGTATAGTGGAGCAGGCACAGAATGGTGTGAGTACGCCAAAGCCTGCCGCCATGATGTTGCCGAGGATGCCACGCCCCGACAGCCATTTCTTGATTTTCTCCTGCGGAATATACATCAGGATGATTTCCACTGCCGCACTGATAAGCATGAACAGTGCGATTAACTCAAACGTGATAAACACGAAATACTCTAATGTTTCAACTAATGTATTCATAATCTTTCTTTAGATTCTGATTTTAAGTTCGTAACATTACGAACATATACTACACAAAAAAACAGTTACAGGTAATTCATACATCCGTAATAGATGCCTACAAGGATGAACAGCACTGCCACGATGCGGTTGAACCATTTTTGGAACGATGCCATCCGCTTGTAGAAACTGCCGATGCTTGCCACGCTATAAGCCAGCACCCATGCCACAGCCATGACGGGCAGTCCTGTCGCTATGGCAAAGACCACGGGAAGCAGGTAGCCGCCACTTGCTGTGGCAGACATCGGTATCAGCATACCGAAGTAGAACAGTCCGCTGGACGGACAGAAGGCGAGTGCGAACAGTATGCCTAACAGCAGGCTGCCCCACGAGCCTTTCAACCGTTCCATCCTGCCCGATGCAGAGAGGCCGAACTGCGGCAAAGGCAGTTTGTCGCCAAAGAGCATGAACAGCCCTATCAAGAGCAGTGCCGGAGCAAGCAGCCGTTCGCCCCACAAGCTGATTTCGTTCTGAATGTCGAACGTGTCAGCCCCACGTCGTATCACGGCAATCAGTACAGCCCCCAATACGGAATAGGACAAGATGCGCCCCACCGTATAAAGCAGGCCGTTCAGGAATATTCGGTTCTTGTTCTCAATGTCCTTGCTGATGAATCCGACCGCCGTAATGTTGGTGGCAAGCGGACACGGACTGAGAGCCGTGAGCAGTCCCAGCAGGAAAGCCGTCAGCACGGGGATGTCGTAGTTGTCAAGCAATGTCTGAAGATAATCCATGAGCGAATTATTTTAGCAGTTCGTTGATTTTCGCTTTCAGCCCTTTCTTGAAATCCTCCGTCTTGCTTCGTGCGTTTGCGAAGCCGAAGCGCGTCATGTCGTTGCGGGTTTCCTTGCCGTTTTTCCACTCGTTTACATATAGCGACGACCAGCTTACCTTATACGCCTTTGCCAACTTAGCTCCCTCGTCTGTGCTGATGTCCACCATGCGGAAGCGCACTTTGCCCTTTTTAGCCAGTGCCGCAAAATCAATCTCCACCACCTCACGGGCATATTTCTCGATAGCCATGCACGTGGCACAGCGTTGTTTACCGTGGAAGTACATCACTTCCACACCGTCACTCTTTGTCTGTGCCTGTGTCATACCGATAATGGCAAACAGGCAGACCGATACAATTGATAAGATGCGTTTCATACTTGTTTTTGTTTATTATATGTTATTTATGCAATTCGTAAAACTACGAACAATCAAGGCATAATAAGGACTTGTAAAAGATGATAATTCGTAAACATACGAACATTGTTTGCAAAAAAAGAGGCTGTTATTCGCAGCAACTCTCTTTCTTACACACGCACTGTCCGAAGAACTCTCCAAACAGTTCTTTGGCAAGTTTCCAGTTCTCCTTATTGATGCAATATTTTACTTTGGGAAGTTCGATTTCGCCCTGTATTAGTCCGGCATCTTTCAGTTCTTTCAGATGCTGTGAAACGGTGGCTTTGGCAATGGGAAGTTCCTCGTGAATGTCGCCAAAATAGCAGGTTTCCTGTTTGACGAGGAAGTGGATGATGGCGATGCGTGCCGGATGCCCCAATGCCTTTGCAAAGCGTGCCAGTTGTTCCTGCTTGATACTGTATTCTTTCTTGCTGTTCATTGCATTTATCGTTTATTGTTCGCAAACATACGAACATTATATGAAATAACAAAGGGAACGGATTATTTTAACATTATGACAGTAGGAATACTGAGCAGTGCCGTCGGGCGTAGCTATTGGCAAGAAAATTACGGGGGTTGCGTCCAATAAGTCTAACTGTTAGTTGAATTAAGCAATGATTTATGGGTTCAGGTTTTGAAAGATGTATCATGTTGCAATGATAAGATGTACCATGTTAC
>JAUNIV010000074.1 GCA_030523385.1 Bacteroidales bacterium
CAATTCCATCAAATACTCCGGTACGGAGGTAGATATTCTCCTTTCCTCTGCCTGCACATCGGAGGGTATATATATAATAAAGGTAAAGGACAACGGATTGGGCATTCCGCTGAAAGACCAAAGCCGTATCTTCGAGAAATATGAGCGTGCCGCTGCCGCCACACGCAGCCGCAACGGCGGAGCATCGGGATTCGGATTGGGACTGAACTATGTGCTTCGCGTGGCCGAAGCCCATGGCGGTACGGTGGGAGTGGAAAGCATTGAAGGAGAATACAGCGAGTTCAGCATCTTCCTGCCTGCCCGTCCGGACGAAACAAGAAAAGAATAAAGCCTATGATAAAGTTACTGCTGGTAGAAGACGATGCCAATCTGTGCTACATCATCCGTGGTGGATTGGAAGACATGATAGGCGGCTATGAGGTCATTACCGCTGCCAATGGAGAAGAAGGACTGGCCGTGTGGAAGGAACAACAGCCCGACGTCATTGTGTCGGACATAGAAATGCCCGTCATGGATGGTTATGAAATGGTGCGTCGCATCCGCCAGACCGACGACGATACGCCTATCGTGTTTACTTCGGGACGTGTATCACCCAAAGATGTGGTGAAAGGTTATGAGTTGGGTATCAACAATTACATCAAGAAGCCTTTCCTTGCCGAAGAGCTGGATGCCCACATCGGTGCCCTGCTGAAAATGAAACAAGGACAACCCACCAAAGACGAAAGCGAACGCTATCGCATAGGCACCCACTATCTGTTTGATGCTGCCCATGCCGTGCTGAACCATACCGACGGCACTCGCCAGACCTTGACAGAGCGCGAAGCCCGGCTTCTGCAAATGCTTTGCAAGAAGAAGAACGAGGTAGTGAAACGCGAAGCTATCCTTTCGCAGCTATGGAACACGGAAGAAGATTTCTTTGCCTCCCGCAGCTTAGACGTGTTCGTGTCACGGCTCCGCAAACTCTTTGCCAACGACGGGCAGGTGCAGATTCAGACGGTGAAGGGAGTTGGATTGTGCTTGAAAGACCAACGAGATAAACAGGCATTATGAGACGTATAGGCATAAAAAAAGGAGTACCGCTGTACTCCAACCTTTGTTAACCTTAAATCTAATACTATGAAAAACACATTGCAAAGGTACGGACTTTTTGCTTATCTGCAAATAATACAAGCAGAAAAGCATGTTTTATAACATGTTTTAGCAAAAATGTTCTCCTTGTTAAGATTTAGAAACAGAATTATCAACATTTGCAATTCAGATTCTATTATGAGAAGCATTCATACCGCAGCATTTTTATTCTTTTTACTGTTGCTTCCGCTTTCTTTGAAAGCCACGTCATTGGCAAGTGATTTCATTTATATAGATGGAGAAAGGTGGAATTTACTTTGGAAGCCTATATACGAAGACAGCGCATTGGCCAAAAGGCTCATAGAGTTTCTGCCCAAAGAGCGTACTGTTTCTACGGCCGATGTGCATGGCTTCACAGCCCACTGGATAATCAAAGATGGGTACTTATACTTGCAAAAGATAGAAATATGCAGATTAGATCAGGGGAAAGAACCTCTGTTCTTTGATGTGGATGAATTGAAGGAAGTATTTGCACCCTATTACAAACATGGAAGAATCTGTGCCCGATGGTTCAGTGGAGAACTTAGGGCAGGCAGGGGCAAAATCATTAGAAATCAGCTTCTCGGCTTTGATAGGGATCAGGAAGAGGAGTGTATCATGAAAGTGAAGAAAGGGAAAATAATCAGGAAACGGGTATATCGGAATTAATTGCGTCTTTCCCGTTTCAAGATGCAATCCGACGGAGCTTTACTGATTGCCATATTGAAATCTTTCTAAACTCTTCGGAAAAAGTGGTTGATGGCAACAGAGTTGTATAGAACAAGTCAGGCGGCTGCATAAGCCGTAGCAACCGCCTTGTATGGTCATTTATATAAGCCTTATCCGAAGCAAATCCCCATCCGCTTGCCTTGCACTATCAGGTCATGGTCTTCGTTTACCAACTTGAGCTTGCCGGCCACTTCCTCCAATGGAATGGAACCGATATCAGAACCTTGCAGGGAAACCATCCGTCCGAACTGTCCCGTAGCAATCAGTTCGGTGGCATGTCCACCCATGCGGGTAGCCAGGTTGCGGTCGAATGCCGTGGGCGAACCGCCGCGCTGAATGTAGCCTAATACCGTTTCGCGTGTCTCAAAGCCCGTTTCATATTCTATCTCTTGCGCAATGTATTCGGCTGCTTTCTTACCGTCGGCTGTGCGGATGCCCTCTGCCACTACCACGATGGAGTAAGTCTTTCCTTTCTTCAGACGCTCGATGATGACATTGCCTATGTTGTGAATGTCGTAGGGAAGTTCGGGTATCAGAATCACGTCACCGCCTCCGGCCATGCCGGAATATAAGGCTATCCATCCGGCCTTGTGTCCCATGACTTCAATCACCATGACTCGCTGGTGCGAACTGGCAGTGGAGTGCAGGCGGTCTATGGCATCGGTAGCAATGGTCACGGCAGAATCAAATCCGAACGAAACGTCTGTGCCCCATACGTCGTTGTCGATAGTCTTAGGCACGGAGATTACGTTTACGCCTGCCTGCGCCAGTTTGGCTGCCGTCTTTTGCGTGCCGTTGCCGCCTATACATACGATGCAGTCCAGACCCAAGTCGTGAATATTCTTCAACATCAAGGCCGGTTTGTCTTCCGAAGAAGAGGAACGTTTCTTGAACGGTTTCTCGCGGGAAGTGCCCAAAATGGTACCGCCTAAGTTCAACAGACCGGACAAAGATTTCTCCGTCAGTTGCTCTACGTCATTGTCCAACAGTCCTCGGAATCCGCTGCGTATTCCGAATACTTCCATCCCATAATGGTTGATTGCTGTTTTACAAACTCCTCTGATAGTGGCGTTTATTCCGGGACAGTCCCCGCCTGATGTCAATATTCCTATCTTCATGGCCTTTGATGTTAAGTTGTATGCGACCGTAAAGATAACAAAAAATAAAAGTAATGCAGAAAACTATAAAAAAAATAATTTAATCAACTGTTATAATATAGAAATAAGCTATTTTTGCACGACGTAACGAATGGTATATAAAAAATGAATTCGACCAAACTGATTAGTACATTATTCAAACCCAGACAGCAAGCGACAGCCTTGTATGAGACTCAGGCTGAGGCGTTGCAGGATAAAGTGTTTTCCCGTCTGATTCGGGACGCAGCTCATACGGAGTGGGGATTGAAATATGACTATAAAAACATAAAAGATTATGGCGACTTCCGGCGCGTGCCCATACAGACGTATGAAGATATCAAACCCTACGTGGAGCGCATGCGCAGGGGAGAGAAGAACGTGTTGTGGCACGGCGAAGTGAAATGGTTTGCCAAGTCGTCGGGCACAACGAACGACAAGAGCAAATTCATCCCCGTCAGCAAGGAAGGACTGCATGACATCCATTATGCAGGCGGCAAGGATGCAGTGGCACTCTACTTGCAACAGAACCCCGACAGCCGTTTCTTTTCGGGCAAAGGACTGATATTGGGAGGAAGCCATGCACCCAATTATAATGTAAGCCACAGCTTAGTGGGCGACCTTTCGGCCATCCTGATAGAAAACATCACGCCTTTGGTCAATCTGATTCGGGTGCCCGACAAGAAGATTGCTTTGCTGTCTGACTTTGAGGAGAAGATGGAACGGATTGCCCGTTGCACCATGAACCGGAACGTGACCAACCTTTCGGGAGTACCCTCGTGGATGTTGGCGGTAGTGAAACGGGTAATGGAACTCAAGGGAACAGACAATCTGGCCGAAGTGTGGCCCAATCTGGAAGTGTTCTTCCATGGCGGTGTGGCCTTCACGCCCTATCGCGAACAGTATAAGCAGATTATACGCAGCGACAAGATGCACTACATGGAGACCTACAATGCCAGCGAAGGTTTCTTCGGACTGCAAAACGACTTGCACGACCCTGCCATGATGCTTATGATAGACTATGGTGTGTTCTATGAGTTCATTCCGATGGAAGACATCGAACTGGAGAATCCCCGTATCGTGCCTTTGGCAGACGTGGAGCTGAACAAGAATTATGCCATGGTCATCAGCACTTCGTGCGGTTTGTGGCGATACATGATAGGCGACACGGTGAAGTTCGTAAACAAGCATCCCTACAAGTTTGTCATTACGGGGCGTACCAAGCACTTTATCAATGCCTTTGGCGAGGAATTAATGGTGGACAACGCAGAGCAAGGACTGAAAAGAGCCTGCGAACTGACCGGAGCACAGATAGCCGACTATTCCGCTGCTCCTGTTTTCATGGATGCCAATGCCAAATGCCGTCACCAGTGGTTGATAGAATTTGCCGTGATGCCGGACTCTTTAGAGAAGTTTAGCACGGCTCTTGACACATCTTTACAACAAATTAACTCCGATTACGAAGCCAAACGACATAAAAACATTACCTTGCAGCCCTTAGAAGTGATTGTGGCAAGGCAGGGACTTTTTCACGACTGGCTGAAGGAAAAAGGAAAGTTAGGCGGACAGCATAAAGTGCCCCGACTGAGCAACACGCGCGATTATATAGAAGAAATGCTAAGCTTGAACCGTTAAGAACATGAATTGGAAAAAACATAAGTTACCTTTTATACTGGTGTTGCTGATACTGGTCTATGCTTGTGCCAGCACAAACTCCGGCATGCCGGACGGTGGTCCGTATGACGAAGAACCGCCAAAGTTTGTCAGAAGCACCCCTAAGCCCTACAATACCGACAGCAAGGAAAAGAAGATAACCATCGAGTTCGATGAAATTGTCACATTGGACAAGCCTGCCGAGAAAATCGTGGTATCTCCTCCCCAACTGGAACAGCCGGACATCAAGGCCAGCGGAAGAAAGATAGTCGTCAGCCTGATAGACTCTTTGAAGCCGGAAACCACTTACACCGTGGACTTCTCTGATGCCATCGTAGATAACAATGAAGGCAACCCGTTGGGTAACTTCACCTTCACGTTCTCTACCGGCAATGTCATCGATACGCTGGAGGTGGCAGGCACCGTATTGGGAGCTGCCGACCTGGAACCCGTGAAAGGCATCATGGTGGGACTGCACTCCGACCTGAACGACAGTGCTTTCCAAAAGAAACCCTTCGACCGTGTGTCGCGCACAGACAGTCGCGGGCATTTCATTATCCGCGGAGTGGCACCGGGCAAGTATCGCATCTATGCGCTGATGGACGGCAACCAGAACTACCTGTATGACTCAAAGACCGAAATGATAGCCTTTTCCGACTCCATCATCATCCCGTCTATGGAACCGGCCATGAGGCAAGACACCTTGTGGAAGGATTCACTCACCATAGACACCATCAAGAGCGTGGGCTATACCCGCTTCCTGCCCGATGACGTGGTGCTTCGTGCCTTCAAGGGCCTCAACACCCGTCAGTATCTCAGCAAGAGCGAACGCGACAAGGAGAACCATTTCATTCTGGCATTCAGTGCCAAAGCCGATACATTGCCCACGCTGAAAGGACTGAACTTCGACGAGAAGGACGCTTTCATCATCGAGAACAGACCGGGCAATGACTCCATCTGCTACTGGATTAAAGACTCGTTGGTGTATCAGAAAGATACCCTGGAAATACAGTTGGACTATCTCTATACAGACACGTTGGACCAACTGGTGCCCAAGACCGATACCATCTTCTTAGCCAACAAGACGACTAAGGAACAACGCGAGAAGATGCAGAAAAAGCTGGCTGAAGAGAAAGAAAAAGAGCGTAAGAAGAAGGAAAAGAAAGGCGACACGCTGACGGTGGAACCCACCAAGTTCCTCACCATGAATGTGGATGCCCCTTCGGCTTTTGATATTTACAAGAATATCTATCTCTCGTTCGAGGAACCTTTGGCAAGCATCGACACATCCGCCATCCACATGGAAGTCAAGGTGGACAGCCTTTGGGAGGAAACACCTTTCTTGTTCATGGCAGATTCATTGGCGCATCGCCAGTATCAGATTTTGGCCGAATGGGAGCCCGAAAAGGAATATCAGCTGTCCATTGACTCCATGGCCTTTGTCGGTTTATACGGACTGCACACGGACAAGGTGAAACAAACCATCAAAGTAAAGAAGCTGGATGAGTATGGCACTTTGCTGCTGAATATAAAAGGAGCAGACACGGAAAGTGCCATCGTGGAACTATTGGACAACGGCGGAAAGGTGTTGCGCCAGCAACCGGTGACATCCGAAGGAACGGCCGATTTCTATTTCCTGAATCCCGGCACCAAGTATTACATCCGGATGTTCAACGACCGGAATCACAACGGAGTGTGGGACACCGGCGACTTTGGACAAGGCATACAGCCCGAAGAAGTTTTCTATTTCCCCAAGGTGTGGGAGATGAAAGCCAACTTCGAGTTTGAAGAGACATGGGACATCCATGCCATCCCGGCAGAAAGACAAAAGCTGGATGAAATAAAGAAGCAGAAGCCGGAAGAGGCCAAAAAGATACAAGACCGAAACAAAGAAAGAGCTAAAAAACTGGGTAGATCATGAGAAAAACTATTCTGACATGGTTGTGTGCCTGGCTTGTCACGCTGGCAGCCGGAGCACAATGTGAAGCAAGGAACGATGCCATACAGGCAGGCGAACTGCTCACTTACGACCTGAAATTCAACTGGAAATTCATTTGGGTGGATGCCGGGCAGGCACGCATGGATATGCAGGCCATCACCTACCGGGGAAGACCTTGCTTCCGCAGCAGCCTGATTTCGACAAGCAACAGGAAGGTGGACCGTTTCTTCAAGATGCGCGACACGCTCACTTGCATCACCAGCAACAAGCTGGAGCCTCTCTATTTCCGCAAGGGAGCCGAAGAAGGCGACCACTATACCGTAGATGAAGTGTGGTTCAGCTATGAGAACGAGAAATGTATGGTCAACCAACACCGGAAACGGAGGAACCGCGATACCATACGCTCCAAAGAGACGAGCGATGAATGTGTGTTCGACATGCTCAGCATACTGATGCAGGCACGTTCTTTTGACCCCACCCATTACACCGTGGGCGAGAAGATTCTTTTTCCTATGGCCACCGGCACGCGGATAGAAGAACAGACGTTGATTTATCGGGGCAAGAAAAACTTTAAGGCCGAAAACGATGTGAAATACCGTTGTCTGGTATTCTCATTGGTGGAATATAAAAAAGGAAAGGAAAAAGAAGTCATCACTTTCTATGTGACGGACGACAAGAACCACCTGCCCGTCCGTCTGGACCTGTATCTGAACTTCGGTTCGGCCAAAGCCTTCCTCAGAGACATCAAAGGCAATCGGCATCCGCTGACGTCGATTATCGAGAAATAAGATAAAAGCAGGACAATGAACCTGTCCTGCTTTTATCTTATTCGTCAAACAATTTGGCTTGTCGGGACACCAGTTTAAGTGATGCTCCTTTCTGCAAAGCCTCTTTTATCCTATCTCCTCCTTTGTTTACTTTGCACAACGACAGGCGGGGCCCCACCATCTTGTCCACCCGTATTTCGCCTATCTTGCATTCTTCCGTCGTTTCTCCCGAAACATTGTTTTCTTCGATGACATCGAAGCGGATACCTTCCTTGATTGGGTCGTCAAATCCCAAATTGATATACACCGTCTTTACTTTTTTTGCATTCTCCGCTCCGGCATTCAAGATGGAACCATATACCTTAAAATAAGTATCAATCAGTTTTCCCATTTCGTAAGGCATATTCAGCAAAGCATTTTCTACGGCACTGAGCTGTGTGGCGTCTTTTCCCGAAGCCGAACCTGTCCCTTCATAGTTGCCCGTATAAACAACCGTATTGTCGCTGCTGCGTACCAATTCGAGTTGCAGAGTGAACTTTTCCTTGAAACTGTCTGCCCTGCTGTGATACTTTCTGTGCGAACTTCCATCGTCCGTAGCTTCCCTTGCCACGATGTCTCCGTTCAGCAAGTAAGCCGCCTGGTGGTAGCGTGCATTTTCCAGCGGAGCCAGTTGTCGGTCGGTGCCGGCGGATAGTGCATCGACCACCGTAACTCGATTGGTCTTGCGCATACTTTCGATGACGGCAGAACGGATAGTGGTAATCACTTTGTCGGGAACCATAATCCGACTGGTGAATTCGGTTGCATAGATAGTCTGTTTTTGTGCCGCAGCACTCAAGCAAAACAGCATCAATATAAAAAGCAAAAGGTTCTTCTGTTTCATAATGTTCAAGTTTACACAACTTCTTCACGAAAGTAGAAAGTTTAGAGATTATTTCCAAGTAAATGAAGTTAAAATTTGACCTGATTCCATCTCGGCATATTCTTTCATGGAGGCATGTATATGCGCAAGCTTATGAATATATCTTCGTGGCCCGATGAAGATACATGCGTTGGCTCATGAAGATATATGCATGCAAAAGGGTATCCGAATACCTTTACGGAAACATTGTCAAACACATGAAACGGGGTTAAAGATGAAGATTTTTTATATCTGGTTGATCTCTTGGTAAGAGAGCGACTATGTCTAAGACGCCAATAGTGAAAACTGAAAAATGAAATGTGGAGATATTATAAACATTCCGGTGAAACCTCCATACCTTCCACTTCATTATCATAATTTTGTGTATTCAATATGCGTACATTCGAAGTGAGCCATGTTAAACGGCTTCTCAATTCTTTTTGTCGGGTAGCCATGTTCGCCTTTGCCCGTTGCAAGCGGGTTTCTGTTGTAGTGTCTAATTCTACCCATGCTATCACTTTCAGATTTCCATTTCTGTTTAGGTGTTCCACATATTTTTTCCATGTATCAGGAAGATGGGTAGAGTTTCTTGCACCGCCCATGATGGTAGCTAATGAATCTCTTACTTTTTGAGCTACCTCTATCGTAAGATCGTCATGCTTACCGGTCAAACGCTGTATATTGATACGATTTCCATAACCTCTGAAACTTTTTACTTCTACAAACAACAAGAGGTTTTCCTTTTCATTGAATCCTATAAAGTCTATGCTGCGTGTTTCCGGTATTTGCTTGCATATCTTGTTTCGATAATCAGCTTCATTATCCAGCTGATAAACCTCCCATTGATCGCTGAATTTGAAAACAAGGGCACTTTCTTTAAACTCTTTCATTGTACTTTCTCATATATTCATTCTCCAAATCGAAAAAATCCGAATACTCTTTCAATATAGGATTGTGGATCATATCTATCAGTTTGTCTGCAACTTCCATTTCAACATTGTGCTCTTTCTTATACAGGCTGAAAAAATGCATTCCCGGATTCTCATCGGGCGCATACTCTGCTACCATTGATAGTTTGTGCGAAAGCAGATAATCATGCGTTGATATAAAAATCTGTATTCCATATTTTTTTGCCAATTCTATAAGCAAATCTACGATGGTTGAAATCAGGGTCGGGTTCATGTTTGATTCGGGCTCATCCCAAAACAGGATGCTGTTGGGTTTCAATTCTCCGTTGAAACACAGATATAAGATGGTGGCTACTTTTCTTAATCCTTCAGCCACTAAATGCGCTTCATACTCTTTATCTTCATCGATGACATAAAAACGGTTCCCTTTTCTCACTACTTTGATGTCCCATTTCTTTAGTAATGGGGTCAGCATGTCCTGTACTTCTTTCAAAGCTTCGTTCTTCAATGGAGCGACGTCCATTGCCTTTGCCAAATCAATGTAAGTTTCGTCAAAGGATATTTCCCTCTTTTCATAAAGGCTTATAAAGCCCTCGAATAACGAAAACATTTCTC
>JAUNIV010000470.1 GCA_030523385.1 Bacteroidales bacterium
GACAAAAATCGTGGATGCTTCCACAGCCGGTACTGATTATCGGCACATACGACAAGAATGGAAAACCCAATGCGATGAACGCTGCTTGGGGCGGCCAATGGGACGCAAAGGAGATTATGATTGCCATGGGCGCACATGCCACTACAGACAATCTAAACAACTGCCCCGACTTTACCGTGACATTCGCCACACAGAATACGATGGTGGCTGCGGACTTCGTAGGCATAGTCAGTGCGAAGAATGATCCCAACAAGATGGAGAAAACCGGTTGGGCATCAGTAAAGTCAGAGAACGTGAACGCTCCTGTCTTCACGGACTTCCCAATGACCTTGGAATGTCGTATCAAGGACAAGATTGACGAATCGGCAGAGGGTTACTACATTATTGCCGAAATAGTGAATATCCTCGTAAATGAAACCTATCTGGCAGAAGATGGCAAGCCGGATGTGGAGAAGATGCAACTCATCACCTACGACCCTGTGCATCATGGTTATATAGCTCTGGGCAAGCGCGTGGGAAACGCCTTCGCAGATGGTAAGCAGTTGAAATAAAAGCAGAAAATGGACAACAAACAATTTATAGCAGATTATAGAGAGGCATTTGGCGAAATTGCTGCATTGCCCATCGCATTCTGGCATAGTGACAGACCTGTTGCGAAGCCGGAGACGGTAAACGGATGTTTCTTTCCAGCCTTTGAGAAAGTCAGGGAGGGGCAAGCCGTCTGCTTTGATGCCACAACGATGAAATGTGGCGGCGGCAAGTTCTATTGCGGACTTGCTCCTATGCCGGAATATGTGCCAACATTTGTTTCAGAAAAAGAGCATTATAAGGCGACACCACAGTTAGTCAAGAACTTTGTGAAACACCTCGATATAGAGGTAGATAGGCATAAGTATCTCAATTTCCAACGCATGGACTGCGTTGACGAAGGGGTTGATTATCATGGCATCTTGGTATTTTCCACACCAGACATACTGAGTGGACTTGTCTCATCAGCATACTACGACAATGACTCAGAAGACGCGGTATGCACCCCGTGGGGCAGCGGTTGTTCTGCTACCATTCGTGCCGTCATCAACGAAAACCAAAGACAGGGACAGCGTTGTTTTATTGGACTATTCGACCCTTCGGTACGTCCAAGAGTGAGGGCGAACGAACTGATGTTTGGCATCCCCAAAAGCCGATTGGAAAGATTGGCAACATTCATCCATGACACTTGTCTCTTCAACGGGGCAGCGTGGCCAAAGGTAAAAGAAAGAATCAACAATCCGTGATTAATATCCGATTGTCCGCTTTGATACTAACTGTTCCAAATCAACATAAAAAACAGCTGAAAGATTATTCACGAAGAATGTCTTCCAGCTGCTCCTATTGATTAGTTATAGAGTTTATCTTTCGGCCACTTCTTCCATGTAAGAATCCAGCCCTTTGTTCTTCAGAGTGACATTCACCAGCTGTACATATTTTCTGTACTGCTCGTCGGTCAATGTGCGTTTCATCAACTTGAAGTTGCCATATACGGCTTCGCGCAGTT
>JAUNIV010000471.1 GCA_030523385.1 Bacteroidales bacterium
CCCGGACCGGTATGTACGAAGCTCTACAACAAGCTGCGTGCCATCCAGTATGGTGACGAGCCGGATACTCACGGGTGGGTGACGATTGTTGAATAATACGGTGATGGCAATGTCTATCGTATAAGACTTGCCGGGACTTTGTTTTTTATACTTTTAGGCATGGATTGCGCGGAAAGCACGGATAGATTGAAGAGAGACCGTGAAAATCCGTGTAATCCGTGCCTAAAATAATATGTTTTATGTTTCAATGCTTCTTAAATGGGAAAGAACAAGTTAGAGAAGTTTGCCGATATGGCGAGTTATCCGCATGTTTTCGAGTATCCGTATTCCGCGGTGGATAATGTGCCGTTTGACATGAAAGGGAACTGGCATGGGCAGTTTTTCAAAAACGACCATCCTATTGTTCTGGAACTGGGCTGTGGTAGGGGAGAATATACTGTCGGATTGGGACGTATGTTTCCCGAAAAGAACTTCATCGGAGTGGATATAAAAGGGGCCCGTATGTGGACGGGAGCTACCGAGTCGCTGCAATCGGGCATGAAGAATGTGGCCTTTCTGCGTACGAATATCGAAATCATAGACCGCTTTTTTGCTCCGGATGAAGTGAGTGAAATCTGGCTTACTTTCTCGGATCCGCAGATGAAGAAGGCTACAAAAAGGCTTACTTCCACTTATTTCATGGAGCGCTACCGCAAGTTCCTGAAGAATGACGGTATCGTTCATCTGAAGACGGACAGTAACTTCATGTTTACCTATACCCGGTACATGATTGAAATAAACCGGTTGCCGGTGGATGTGATGACGGAAGACTTATACCATTCCGGCATGGCTGATGAAATACTCAGCATCAAGACCTATTATGAACAACAATGGCTGGATCGTGGTTTGAATATCAAGTACATCAAGTTCCATCTTCCGCAAGAGGGCGAGTTGCAGGAACCGGATGTGGAGATAGAGCTGGATGAGTACCGCAGTTATAACCGTAGCAAGCGTAGCGGATTGCAAACCAGCAAATGATGCGAATCAGTAGTAGTTTAAGCCACTGATTCGCATAAAAATAGTAAATAGTAAATTGTCAAATAGTAAATGCAATGGCATTATATCCAAAATTAATCCTTGATGCATTGGCAACAGTGCGTTATCCCGGTACCGGAAAGAATCTTGTTGAGGCTGAGATGGTGGCCGATAACATGCGGATTGACGGGATGAAGGTCAGCTTCTCGTTGACATTCGAGAAACCGACTGATCCGTTCATGAAGTCAATGGTGAAGGCTGCCGAGACAGCTATACATACGTATGTCTCTCCCGAGGTGGAGGTTGTGATTACGACTGAAAGCCGTCAGGCGGCACGTCCGGAAGTGGGTAAACTATTACCCCAGGTGAAGAATGTTATCGGAGTGTCTTCCGGAAAAGGTGGGGTAGGCAAGTCCACGGTTGCTGCCAACCTTGCCGTGTCTTTGGCAAAGTTGGGTTATAAAGTAGGTCTGCTGGATGCTGATATCTTCGGGCCTTCTGTTCCAAAGATGTTCCAAG
>JAUNIV010000075.1 GCA_030523385.1 Bacteroidales bacterium
GCCTGTAATCAATGATTTCTTGAATCAGCTGGTGCAGCCTTTCGGTATGTTTTTTGATAAGTTCCACATACTTGCGTACGAACTCGTCGGTTCCTTGATGTGTCAGGATGCGTTCACAAGGCGTATATATCAGGGTCAATGGGGTACTGAACTCGTGTGTGATGTTGGTAAAGAAGCGTAGTTTCTCTTCATACAGTTCCTCTTTGTGCTGATGCTCCATCTGTTTCAGCATATAGGCATGGCGCCGTTTGGTTCTTCTGTGTGATGCAAAAGCCCAATATCCCGCTCCGGCCAGCAGTGACAGCAGATAAATGAATTTCATTAGCGGGCTTTGCCACCACAGTGGCTTAATGCGAATCTTTATACTCACTTCATCACTTAAATGTCCCGTAATATTGTTTCGGTATTTCACGCGCAGGGTGTGGTTGCTCGGCGGCATCTGTGCAAATGAGAATATGTTGGAAGAACCGTTGTCAATCCAATTCTCTTCTTCATTTTGGGAGTCTATTTTATATAAATAGGTATAGCTGTTAGGATTGGCGAAGTCTATCACAGCCACCTCTATCGCAAAGGTGTTTTCATCGTGTCTCAACTCCACCACCGGCGTTTTACCTTTCTTTTCTGCTTCTTGGATCAGCAGGGGCAGATTGATTTTATTGTCGTGCATCTTGAATCTGACAAAACGAAGCGGCGGCATGTATTCTTTGGCAGCCTGATAATTGTTGTTACGGATTTCTATCCATCCATTTAAACCGCCAAAATAAAGCACACGATCTTTCAGTAACGAGGCTCCGTCACTGAATTCGCATATTCGGAGTCCGTCTTTCTGTCCGTATGCCCTGACTTCTTTGCTGTCCGGATCCAGTTCGGCAATGCCGTTATTGGTCGAAATCCATAGCTTGCCCTCTGGGCCGGCTTGCATGGAACGAATGATGTTGTTGGGCAAGCCGTGTCCTTTGTCAATGAACCATTCTTTGCCGTCATCTTCCAGTCCGATGAGTCCGTTGCCGGTGCCTATCCATAACGTTTCTTTGTCTTTGAATAAGGCGAATACGTCGTTGTGCAAGTGTGAATGCTGTTTGCTGGGCCAAGCCGTCGGCTCTAACCCGGAGGGATACATTTTGAACACTCCGTGTCCTCTGTTGCCCAACCATAAATCTCCATCCGAAGAATAGTGCATGGCAAAAAAATAGTTGGAAGAAAACACACCGTCGTCAATATTGAAATGCCTGAAGTTGTCTAAGCGCATGGTACCATTGCTTTTCTTGATGTTTGCCTTGAACACGCCTGTGCCTACTGTCGCTATCCAAAGCACTGAGTCGCCGATTTCCTGAATGGCATGTACGTATGCTATGTGTGATTCGCAGCTTACATGCTGTAACGACCGGGTTTGGTAATCGAAGAAGTTGATGCCATCTTCTGTTCCCACCCAAAAGCCTTTGTACGAGCTGTATGACAAGGCATAGACAGAGTTGTCCGTCAGGTTTGAATTGGCTGTTGTCAGTAGCCGTTGGGGGCATTGGTATATTTCTTTTTCTTTGTCGCTCCGGTCGATGCCCAATAGCCCTTCACCTTTCGTGCCAATCCACATCCAGCCCTTGTCGTCAATGAATAAAGAACGGACAGGCTTGCCTAAACTATGGTTGAAGTCGCTGTAGAGATACGAACGGATGTTGTAAGTGCTTTCTATGTAAGCATACAATCCTTGTCCGTCGGAAGCTATCCACACGATATCCTGGAATTTATCTTCCATCATTTCAAATACCCCGGTTTTTACCTTCAAGTCGGTTTGTGTCCATGCGTGTGCGCTTGTGTCGTAATCCAGTTTCACCACGCCGCCCACTTTGAACGAGATGAAATAGCTCCCGTCTTTTTCTATGATTCCCGAAGGTATTCCCCGTTGTTCGGTAGCCGTACCAAGGTTTGCGATGAGTTCTTGTTGATTTTGACGTATGTCTATGCGATGCAGGCCGTTCTGCATGTCAATCATGTAGAGAATATTTGGGTTGGAAGATTCCGTGCAATATTTTACGGGGGTCTCTATCAGGTAGGAGGCTTCACCTAAAGAGGTTTTACCAAAATTGTTTTTTACCCAATTATATCGGCAGACACCTTTGGTACTTGCTGTCCAAAACAGTGTATCAGTCCCGCCCATATTGGATATTCCTTCATCGGAAGGGAAGGTGTGTTCTATCGGTATAAATGTGCTGTCCGATGGTTGGAACAGGTGTAATTGTTGTTTGGTATCCAATACGGCTATCTTTTGGCCTACTTTGCGAAGCGTATAAAGTCCGGTAAATCGAGGAAAGTCCACCATCACTCCTTTGACCCAATTGAACATTTTCAGTCCATGACCGGTCTGTATCCATAATGTATTTTCATCTGTTCCGACAATTCGTTCGATGATACATCCTTCTAAGTGCGATTCTTCCGGAAAATCGGGGCGTTCTACTTTTGTCCCGCAATAAACATTCAGCCCGTCGAGGGTTCCTAACCAAAGTCGTCCGTCGTCTGATTGGTGCATGCACATGACAGAACTGCCGGTCAATCCTTCTTCCGTTGTAATTCTACGCAAGTGTTGTGCCTTTGCAAGGGAGCAATATGTCGTTAATATTAAGAAAATCCAAAGGATTTTGCTTGATAAATTTTTCATGAGTCTTTTCTTTATTAGTTCTCGGGCTAACTATGTTTCTATAGTTTATGGCGCAAATATAGACAATTATTTTTAATATGTGTGTGCTTTGTGATGTAACCTCCGATGTTTCTTTGTAAGTTTGTACCCGTTATGAGACCAAATAATAAAGTATTATTGGGAATGAGCGGTGGTACGGACAGTTCCGTTGCCGCTTTGTTGTTGCAGGATGCCGGATACGAGGTGACCGGCATCACTTTCCGCTTTTATGAGAAAGAGGGAGATACGGAATACTTGGATGATGCACGTTCTTTATGCCATCGGTTGGGGATAGAGCACATCGCATACGATGTGCGGGATGTCTTTCGGCAAACCGTCATCGACTACTTTGTGCGCGAATACATGGCTGGGCATACTCCTGTGCCGTGCACCGTGTGTAATAATCATCTGAAATGGCCGTTGCTTAGGAAAGTGGCCGATGAACAAGGCATTTACCATCTTGCCACCGGGCACTATGTGCGTAAACGGCTCATTGACGGTTATTATCATATCACAGCTGGAGCAGATCCTGATAAAGACCAGTCCTTCTTTTTGTGGGGATTGCCTCAGGACATCTTGCAACGTATGCTGCTCCCCATGGGTGAGCTGACCAAAGTGCGTGTACGTGAGATGGCAGCCGAACGTGGTTTCCTGAAAGCGGCTCGTAAACGAGATAGCTTGGGGGTATGTTTCTGTCCGATGGATTATCGCACCTTTTTGCGTAAGGAGTTGCCCGAAGGAAGTATTCGTCCGGGAAAGTTCTTTGATGAAGAAGACCGTTTCATAGCTTATCATGAAGGTTATCCTTTCTACACCATCGGGCAGCGACGCGGATTAGGTCTCAACTTGAACAAGGCTGTCTTTGTGAAAGAGATTCTGCCGGAAGAGAACAAAGTTGTTTTAAGTGACTGGAAGGCTCTGGAGAAAACGGAGATGAGGCTGAAAAACTGTAACATAATCAATCCGTCCTTATTGTTAGACAGAGATGACGTAATTGTGAAGATAAGATACCGCAAGCAAGCTAATCGTTGTACCGTGACTGCACAAACCGATGGTTCTCTGTATGTACGGCTGCACGAACCTCTTGCTGCTATTGCAGAGGGACAGGCAGCCGCTTTTTACAGAGATGAAATTGTACTGGGTGGTGGAATCATTGCACCCCTTCAGAGGTCATGATTACCCGTTTCATGGTTCCGTCCGGATTGTAATAAAGACGGTCTATGCATACCGAACGGCGAAATCCACATCCGTCATTATTGATGGCACCGTTGTGATAGATGAAATACCATTCACCATTGAACTCCACGATAGACTGATGGTTGGTATTCGAGTTTCCTGCCAGTTCGTTCAATATACCTTTGTATTCCCACGGCCCTGTGATGCTCTTGCTCATGGCATAGCATATTTTCTCGGGGAATTCGGAGGCGTATGACAGATAGTACCATTCGCCGCATTTGTGAATCCACGGTGCTTCGGTGTAACGGGGCAGATGGATGGGGTGGATAGGTCCGTCCAATTCCGTCATGTTCTCCTTCAGCTTGGCATAGTAACATTGGGTGTTTCCCCAAATGAGGTATGCCTGTCCGTCATCGTCAATAAATACGGTAGGGTCAATGTCATCCCATCTGATTTGGGTATATTCAGTAGTCATGTCGTTGGTTACCAATGCTGTCCCGCGTGCATCCTTGAAAGGACCGGTGGGAGAGTCGGATACAGCTACGCCGATAGACTTGCCCGGAATATCCTTGTGTTCTACAGTTACATACCAGTAGAATTTACCATTTCGTTCTATAACCTGGCTGGCCCATGCTTCGCCTTTTGCCCAAACAAAGTCTGTAGCTTGCAGCTTGTGGCTGTGTTCCGTAAAGGTCTTCATATCTTTGGTGGACAGAATGCACCATTCATTCATCAGGTAATATTGTTGAGGTGCGGGGCATTCATCATGGCCGGCATATATATATAAGGTACCATCGTGTACCAATGCGGCGGGATCGCCCAAATACTTGTAGGTGACAATCGGATTGCCTTTCGCTACAAAGGTGGTGTCGATTTGCGCCGCCACCGGAAGGGTGGCGACGGCAAAACAACACGCTGTTAGCATTCTATGAAAAAAACTTATCATTGTCATTTGTTACTTGCTTTAACGAATTTATAAACTGCAAACGTGCGCGGAGCCACTTCTGCATTCAGTACATGGCCGTCGGTTGTCACTGTGCTTTCTTGCGGAGTGATCACGTTAGGGTTCTCCACTGTGTTATCCTTGTCCAAATCGGCAGAATGGAGAGTGATGCACTTGCCTTCTGCCAGCTTGTCGTTCTTCTTCAGTCCAGCAAAGGTGACGGATACAGGTTGTGCTGAGTCGGAAGTGTTGGCTATCTTCACGATGTATGCCTGTTCATCCTTGTCCCATACGGCACTGGCAAACAGTCCGTCTTGTCCTTCCTGTCCGCTCACGGGTTTCTTATCCATGGTCAGCGGGAGTACATTCGTACCTTTGTTGTGAGCATACAGTTGCTGCACGTAGTAGCTACATGTGCGTACGGAGTTCAGGTTGTCGAACCAAATCATGTCGGGGCGCCACTGCCATCCTTCCACATGGGCGAAGAGCGGAGCATAAGTGGCCATGTGTACCACATCGGCGTTGCGTTCCAGTCCCGTCATGAAAGCGGCTTCCATCAGTGCGGCGTTGAAGTGATTCCATTTCTTGCCTTTACCGTGGCAGGCATATTCGCCGGCAAACACTTTCGGGCCTTTGCGGTCGTAGTTGTCATAGCGGTTACCTTGTGCCAGGAACCAGCTTTCGGGACGATAGAAGTGTTCGTCCACCAAGTCAGCTTTCAGCTTGGTCATTTCGGGCCACAGATAATCAAAGTCTTCGCCTTCGGAATTGGGACCGGAGCTACCTACAATCTTGATTTCGGGATGTGCCTTGCGCAGTCTTTCAATGAAGGGTTTCAGGCGTTCGGGATATTCGCTTCCCCACTGTTCGTTACCGATACCGATAAACTTCAAGTTGAATGATTCGGGGTGTCCCATTTCGGCACGTACCTTACCCCAAGTAGTATTTACATCACCGTTGGCAAACTCAATGAGGTCCAGTGCATCCTGTATGTAGCATTCCAATTCGGAAGTAGCTATCTGATGTTCGGGATCATTCTGATATTGGCAAATCAATCCGCAGTTGAGGATAGGCAACGGTTCGGCACCGATGTCTTCCGACAGCTGGAAGTATTCAAAGAATCCCAATCCGTAAGTCTGGAAATAATCGGGGAAGAAGCGATACTTGAATGTATAGTGCCAACGGTTCTCGTTCAGCGGACGGTTCTCTACCGGGCCTACGGTGTTCTTCCATTGATAACGGGTAGCCACGTCTGTTCCTTCCACGATACATCCGCCGGGGAAGCGGAATACACCCGGTTTGATGTCATAAAGAGCCTGTACCAAGTCTTTTCTCAAGCCATTCTTGCGGCCTTCCCATGTGTCGGTGGGGAAGAGTGAAACGTGTTCCAAATCCACTGTGCCTGCACTTTCCAAGAAGATGCGCAGATGGGCTTTAGGTTCCGTGCGCGGCGATTTCAAGATCACTTCATATTGTTTCCAGTCTTTGGAGTCGATGACCAAATCCTTGTATTCGAATGCCTGCTTCTCCTGCATCGTGTTATTGTCAATCAGTTCGATGCGGATTTTCTGGTTCTCGCCACGTGCCCATACGGAGAAGCGATATTCGGCTCCCTCTTTTACGCCGATGCCGAAGAAACCTTCGTTCTCTATACCCGTATGCTTGTGTGCATGGCCGGAGTTACCCAGACGGACATAATGCGGATTGCGTTCAAACGGACCGTCGTCCATCAGCTTCACGTTGCCGAAGATGTTCCATCCCATGAAACTTTGTGGAAATTCAAAGGAACGGTTCTTGATCAGCTCGGCATACAGTCCGCCATCGGCTCCGTAGTTGATGTCTTCAAAAAACAAACCATACATGGTAGGCTGTATGGGTGCGCCGACCTTGTTTGTCTGTACGACCATGTTGTGTGCATTCTGCGCGTTCAGTGTCACTCCGGCGGCCATGGCCAATGCCGCGAATAATGTTCTGTGTAATTTCATGATGATAAATTTATAGATTCTCATTATTTAATTCTCTTTCCCCACACGGAGTGTCCTTTTGCATCCAGTCCGGTGAAAAGTACGGTCTCCGTTTCATTCTCCCAATCGTGTCCGGCAAAGATAATCAAATTATTCAGATTTTCTTCAGCGGTTCGTATCGTAAGGAGCTGTTTGGAGGTATTGAAATGCCACGTAGCCTCTCCGGCAGTTCCGTTTGCTTCCAAAACCACACGGGCCGATAATGCCTGTTCTCCTTTTTGCAAATCTCCTTCGCCCCATAATATCTGTCCGGCTTCCAACTGGCGTTCCAAGGGAGGTTCTTGTATGCGGATGATTTCCCATTCTCCTGCCAAGTCTTTTGCCTCAAAGGTGCGGGGAGCAGTTCCGGCATATCGTTCGGGTGACACTACGGGCCATCCGTCTTCAGTGAAGAACAGCTGGCGTACATGCAGATCCATCAGTTGGTTTTGCGGTGACAACCTGCCTTGATGTGCCATGAAGTAACGTCCATCTCCGGCATCAATAATGCCACAGTGTGCCGTGCCTGCCCATCCGGAGTGGTTCTCAAATCGGTAGGGAGCTGTCAGTATGGGCACGTTGTTGGTTGTGTCCTTTATATCTTTTCCATAGAAATCAAGGAAAGGCCCTTCGGGGCTATCCGAGCAAGCTACGCGGACGTTGTAAGTGGTCATGAGCGGGTCGTAGGATGTGAAAAGGTAATACTTGCCTAATTCCGGCTGGTACATGATGTCCGGTGCTTCCAGATTATCTTTCTTGTAGTTCGCCCGTCGGGCTATCAGGTGTCCCTTGTCATTGTCATTCATGGCCAATCCGGTTTCGGGATTCAGTTCCACACAAAACAGTCCTCCGAAGTAAGAACCGTAGTGCATCCACCATTTTCCTGTCTTAGGGTCTGCTATCACCGAGGGGTCTATGGCATTCATGGCATCACCCCGTCCAGTCTTTACCACGCATCCTTTTAGCGTCCAAGGTCCTTCGGGCGATTCGGATTCTGCCATTCCGATATAGGACGTGTTCAGTGCGAATGCCGATACACAATAATACAGGCGGTAGATTTCTCCGTAGGGAATGATAAAGGGAGCCCAGATATTGGTCGCACCTTCTCCGTCGGCCTGACTGTGTACCCATGCTTTTGCTTCGGCGGGAATATCGGGAAACGCCCAGCCAACAAACTGCCAATTCACCAAATCCTTCGACTTGCGTACTTGAATATACCCTAAAGGAACACCTTTCTCTTCTGCCTCCTTGCGGTTTTCGGCAAAGATGGCATCGGTGGAATACATATAATAAGTATCACCTATTTTTTTGCAAGACGGGTCATGCACATTGTAAGTGCCCCACTTCGTGTAGTTCTCCATGGAAGACAGTTCTGTGTAGTCGTCCGCCCAGGGATTGGGAGAGGGAATAGGGCTAAAAGCCGCAGGTGAGCTGCACGATGTCAGTCCGCCTACGACCAATAGTCCTAAAACAACCAACCTATTTATTAACCTTTTTGTCTGTACGAATGCGCCGTTTGGCATGCTTTGTTTTCTCATAGTATATATTTTTTGTTTTTGCAAATGTAGGCAAGTCAAGGTTGTGCAAGGTGGACAATTTCGTTTAAAGGGTGGATAATTGAATCGCGGGCCGACAAAAAACGATGGATTGTTTTTGCCGGTAAGGGAAAAGACATATCTTTGCTTCGTAAGAAGTTTTATAATAACCGAATAAATAGGAAATACTATGAACATACACCGCTTGCTGTTTGTCCTGTTCTGTCTGCTGGCTTCCGTCGTGCAGGCACAGGTGGAGAACAATATAGCCAAATGGTCCGAACGCTATAAATTTACCGCCATTACGATGGAGGACGGATTGCCACACAATTTTGTGGATGACATACTGAAAGACAGCCGGGGATTCTTGTGGGTTGCCACACGGGGTGAAGGGATAGCTCGATATGACGGCCATGGGTTCATTTCTTTCAATATGGCCACTTCGCGCGTCAAGCTCCACAGCAACTTTGTGGCTATGTTGTGCGAAGATGCTTTCGGGCGTATATGGGCAGTGGGCGACAGAGGCATTGACGTGTTAGACATACAAGAAATGCGGTCGGTGCAACTCACAGGTGCGGCAGACAGCTTGTCGGCATTCTTCGAACGGCCTTCGCATTTTATCTTGCGTGCTGCTTCGGGCAGCATTTGGGTTTGTTCGGAAAACAATCTGTTTAAAGTCATATTCGATAAGAAAGGAGAAGTCAGCCGGATAGTGAACGTGTGTCAGTTGCCCAAAGGGGAAAGCATACACACGATTTGTGAAGTGGACGATTATCTGTGGGTCAACTATAAGGACGGCATATACCGAATTAAAGAATCTACAACAAAGCCGCAAGAACCTGCATTGATTTCTACCACTTTGCAGATACCATACGCTTATATTCAGGTGATACGTCGGAAGGAGCATGAAATTTGGATAGGAAGTGCTCAAGGTCTGTTCCGCTACAACATGGACACCGATTTGCTGAAACATTATACCCACAATCCCAACGATGATACATCGCTTTCACAGAACTTCATTACAGACATTGCCGAAACAGGCGAGCATACCATGCTTGTTTCTACCTTTTTCGGTGTCAATCTGTATAATGCATTGACCGATAGCTTTGAACGCATCAACAAATATTCCGGAGACGAAGATGGCATGAATACGCTGAACAGTGACTTCGTCAACTGTCTGCTTACCGATGGCGATATTATATGGGTAGGCACCGAAACAGGAGGAGTGAACCTGATGAACCGGAGAAGGTTGCTCGTGCAGAATTTCTATCACAGCCATACGCTTCTTGAAAGCATTTCGGCCAATCCGGTCAATGCTATCTATGAAGACCCGGCAGGCACGGATTCACTCGCAGCCCATCGTATTCCGGCTGGATCCCAAGAA
>JAUNIV010000076.1 GCA_030523385.1 Bacteroidales bacterium
AATAAGTATTTTATTACCGTTTTCCTTCCAATTTTCCTAATCGCATTACTATTGAGGTTTGACTTCTACCCATTTTCTCAGCTATGTATTTTATACTTTTCCCCTCATTATAAAGGGTAAGCAGGAAATTATCCGCACTGCGTGTCCACTTTTTGTTAGCATTTGGATGTTTGGCATAATTTTCCTCCGTAACTTTCTCCGGGTGTAAGAATTCGTTCACGAAAACAGAAGGGAAGCGTCTGTCATACAGTACATAGGTCTTTACTTTAGCTCTGGTAATGGCTACATAGAACAACCTGCGTTCTTCTCCGTATGGATATTGGTCGCTTTTTGTCAAGACGTAATTAAGCACAGGATCATCGCTTACAAGTGAGGGGAATCCGTATGTGTCCTTGTTGCATTGAAGAATTATCACATAGTCCGCTTCAAGTCCTTTGGATTTATGAACGGTTAGATACTCTATTTTCCTGTCTCCGATGATATAGAAAAAACGATTGCCTTCTTTCACGGATTTATACATAAACGACAAATAATAATCGTCAAAGGAATATCTCCCTATTAAAAACACGGATTCACCTAATATTCAGTAATCACGATTAAAACTCTGCAAAAATGCAGGTACCTGCGATAATCCACGCAGATACCTGCATTAGCCCACTCAGGCATCTGCCTAAGTTACAACTTGAAAGCTATGGGCAACGTAAATCTGCAACGCACATTCTTACCTTCTATGGTAGCAGGCTTCCAGGCCGGCATTGATTTAACAACACGTATTGCTTCAGCATCCAGTTCCGGATCAATGCTCCGTACCACAGAGAAATTGCTCAAAGAACCATCATCCTCCACTACTACCTGAACAATGACCTTACCTTGCTTTCCCGCCTGTTGAGCACCGGCCGGATATTTTACGTTTTTAGCTATAAACTCCAGACAAGCAGACATTCCGCCGGGGAACTCAGGCATTGTCTCTGCAAGATTAACGACAGGAGCCTCTCCCTCCAAAAGCAGACGAACGGCAGACGAACTTTTCATGTCCTGCAAGGGATATGTCTTCTTCACGTCATACACCGCATCCTGATATCCCTTCTGCTTGATAGTGATGGTTTCGCCCACTCCTACCTTCATTTGGGCTTCACCTTTGGCATCAGCCGTAACCCGCACATGCGAAGAAGAAGATTCCAGTTCGGCACCTGCCATAGCTTCATTTCCCGTATTCAAGACACGCAGCTTCACCGTAATCTGTTTACCGGCCTTGATATAGGCATCTATATCCTCATCCGTATCAAAGATAATAGTGACTTCAGTTTTATCGACTGACAAACCGGACAGTTTATGTTCCCGGCTCTTCGGAGAAGACACATCCAGACTGGCATACGGCAGGTTCTTCATATCCAGTTCCATGACTGCCTTTCCTTCGGCATTTGTTTTGACCGTTTTCAGTTCCTGATTCAATTTGGTCTGCAAAGTAATGTCGGGCTGAGGTTTTCCCTCGCTGTTTGTCACCGTGATATGAAAAGTTACAACCCCTTCGGCAACAGACGCTACATTTTCCACTCTCATCTCCCCGAAGCCAGAAGCAGCTCTTTCTTCATCGGCTGTCATTAGCCTATCGGCCGTGCGTGCCACCAGTTCAACGTTGCTGACCAAGAGTAGAGCAGCGGCCAGCGGTGCAAACAGGGCATACTTGATACGCCCCGTAGTGCAAGTTCTTTTTTTGTTCATCATCATAATTCTGTTTTTTAAGTGTGATAGATTGAAGTTATTATACAAACCGGTTTGTCTTTTTTGATTGGCCAGCCCCAACAGGTGATACTGGTAACGGCGCGTATCGGCCACGGTCTCCGTCACCTTTCGGTCGGCCAGGTATTCCAGGTTCAGCCTTATCTCCTGCTTCAGCAGCCACGAGAAAGGGTTCATCCAGCAAATGATGTTCACCACCTCGCTCAGTATCACGTCTATGGAGTGTCCTTGCCTCACATGGGTCAGCTCATGCGTCAGTATCTCCTGCTCATTGTCTTCTTCCAAATCAGGCAAATAGACGAATATCCACCGTCCGAACGAGAACGGATTGATGGGTTCGGGCAAGCTTCGTACCTTGATGCGCCCCACCTGCACTTCCCTGCTCTTCCACACCAGACGGAAAATGCTAAGCAACTGTATGACAAAGCGCAGAGACAGCAACACCACCCCGCACCAATAGATGTAGCCCAGCAAGTGCATGGCATCCGGCATGGGGACGGAAGCAACCTCCGCAGCAGTTGCAGGAGCGACATCCGTCTCTGCCTGCATCAGCAAGGCATAGTAGTCTGCCAGTTCGCAGATGGCGGGCTGTTCCTTTATCCAGTGCTGCATGTCCATCAGCGGATAGAGGAAAGAGAGGAGCAGAAAGCCCAGTAAAGCCATCCGGCGCCAGTGGAAAAAGGTGTCGCGACAGCAAAACAGCTTGTAAAATGCATAGAAAAGCGCTATGCCTACATTGACTTTCAGCAGATAAATGATTTCGGGTGACATAGATTAAACATATAAAAAATTAAAGCTATTCTTTTCCTTTCTCTATCAGACTGATGATTTCTTTCAAGTCGTCGGCCGAGATTTTCTGCTCGCGGGCAAAGAAAGACACCATCTCTTTGTATGAATTGGCAAAGTAATTGCGCACCACGCCTCCCATGAAGGTGCGTTTGTACTCGCTTTGCCTGATAAGCGGGGCATACTGATACGTATTTCCTATGCGTTTGGTACTCACATAGCCTTTCCGTTTCAGGTTATTCACAATAGATGCCACGGTGGTATAGGGCGGACGTGGTTCGGGAAACCTTGCCACAATGTCTTTCACGAAACATTCTCCTGCCTCCCAAATATAAAGCATCACTTCTTCTTCCTGTATTGTCAACCTTTCCATAAGTATATGAGTTAATTACGAAACTTTCGCAAATCTACGAAAAATCCGTAATAGTCAAAGAATATCAGAGTTAATTAGTGTAAAACGCAAGAAAATACGACCGCTCCATTGCTTAACAAGCGTAAACAGAGGACTTTCATTCCTCAATAAATGTTATAAAACATGTTTTTTCATCCGTTTTATTTGCTATTTCACCGGAAGTCCGTACCTTTGCAATGTGTTTTTCATAGTATTAGATTTAAGGTTAACAAAGGTTGGAGTACAGCGGTACTCCTTTTTTTATGCCCGTTTGGAAGAAAACTACGAGTTTTTATGAATATATTTACGTAGGCCAACGCATATATCTTCGTAGGGCTATGAAGATATATGCGTGAGGCCACGAAGATATATGCATGAAACAGGGCTATGGAACAAAGATAAATGGGCGGATAAATTGTTTTTCTAAACGAAAGATGCTATATTTGGCCCAAATCTAAGCAAGACATGGAAAACAAGTATCATTATTTCCGACGTGACATCAGTTGGTTGTCCTTCAACTACAGGGTGTTGTTAGAAGCGGACGATGACTCTCTTCCGCTTTACGAACGGATTAATTTTATAGCCATATACTCCTCCAACCTGGAAGAATTTTACAAAGTGCGGGTGGCCGAACACAAGGCCGTGGCTTCCGGCGGACATAGCGAGGACATGACACAGGAAGAAGCACACCGGCTGATTCATCAAATCACCGAAGTGGTGAATGCTCAGATGGAGGACCGTATCCGCATCTACGACCAGAAGATTGTGCCTGCCCTGCGCCAACACCACATCATTTTCTATCAGAGCAAACAGGAGGTGGAACCGTTTCATCGCGAGTTTGTGAGCAACTTTTTCCGCGAAGAAATCTTCCCTTACCTGCAACCCGTGCCCGTGTGCAAAGACCGTATCAAGACATTCTTACGCGACAACCGGCTTTATCTTTCCGTCCGCGTCGTCCGCAAAGATACGGGCGAAAAGGAATACTATATCATCAAGTTGCCCTACAGCAAGGTTCCCCGCTTCATCGAGTTGCCCCGACAGGGCGACAACTTCTATCTGATGTATATGGAGGACATCATCAAAGCCAACATAGGGCGTATGTTTCCGGGCTACGAGGTAGATTGCAGTTATTGCTGCAAGATATCGCGCGATGCGGATATATTTGTAGATGACACCGCCAACGCAGAACTGATGGTGGAACAACTGAAGAAAAAGGTGAAGAAACGCAAGATAGGTGCCGTGTGCCGCTTTGTATATGACCGCAAGATGCCGGCCGACTTCCTGGCTTTTCTGGTCGATGCTTTCGGCATAAGCCGCGATGAGTTGGTGCCGGGCGACAAGCACCTCAACTTAGAAGATTTGGCACACTTGCCCAACCCCGACAAGGAGGCATCCTGCCTCACCGCTTCCAAACCCGTGCCCATGACGCTGAATTGTCTGGACGAGAAACAGTCCGTTTTCCGCTACGTGACCAAACGCGACCTGTTGCTTCATTTTCCTTATCACTCCTTCGGCCATTTCCTTCACTTCCTCTACGAAGCGGCCTACGATGCTTCTTGCCGCGAAATCATGATTACCCAATATCGGGTGGCTGAGAACTCCGAAGTGATAAGCACCCTGATTGCCGCCGCCCGAAACGGGAAGAAGGTGACGGTATTCGTGGAGCTGAAAGCGAGGTTCGACGAAGAGAACAACCTGGCCACGGCAGAGATGATGAAGCGGGCAGGCATACATATTATATATAGCATCCCCGGACTGAAGGTACATGCCAAAGTGGCCCTTGTGCTTCGCTACAACAAGGCAGGGAAGCAAACGCGAAGTTATGCCTACATCAGCACGGGCAATTTCAATGAAAAGACCGCCAAACTGTATGCCGACTCCGGCCTGTTCACATCCAACGAAGCCATCGTGAACGACCTGCATACCCTGTTCCGCGTATTGCAACGCGAAGTGACCGCCCCACAGTTCAAACGCCTGCTGGTAGCCCGCTTCAACCTGCTGCCCGCACTGAAACGCCGCATCGGGTTCGAAATCAACATGGCCCGTGCAGGCAAGGAAGCCAGAATCATATTGAAGATGAATGCGCTGCAAGACCCTGCCATGATAGACGAGCTATATCGCGCCAGCGAAGCCGGCGTGCAGATTGACCTGATTGTGCGCGGCATCTGCTGCCTGATACCCGGCCAGCCTTACAGCCGCAACATCCGCGTCACGCGCATCGTTGACAGTTTTCTGGAGCATGCCCGCGTGTGGTATTTCCACAACGGCGGGAAGCCTTTGCTCTTCATGGGTTCGCCGGACTGGATGCGACGCAACCTTTATCGACGCATAGAGGCAGTCACTCCCGTCATGGACGAAAGCCTCAAGCAGGAATTGATGGATATGCTCGACATTCAGCTACACGACAACCGCAAGGCGGGATGGGTGGACGGACAACTGAACAATATACTGAAAAGGAATCCGGAAGAAGCACCCGTGCGGGCACAATATACCTTTTATGAATATTTGAGGAAGAAGAATAATTGAAGTATCGCAACAATGTACGTTTTATCAAACGTAGGGGCGGAATATTTTCCGCCCGATAACACCCACGTGGATGATTTCGGGCGGAAAATATTCCGCCCCTACATAAAACTCTGATAAAAGAATCCTAATTACCAGATAGAAACCCGTTTTTCGGGAGCCAGATACATGGGGTCATTCTCCGTAATACCGAATGCCTCATACCAAGCACCAATCTGCGGCAGCGCACCGTTCACACGCCAGCGGCCCAATGAGTGAGGATCGGACTTCGTCTGAAGGCGAATCTGCTCGTCGCGGATATTGCCTGCCCACACACCTGCGTATGACAGGAAGAAACGCTGTTCGGGAGTAAATCCATCTACCACAGGCAGCGGAGCAGCAGCCGTAGCCTTCTTGAATGCCTGGAAAGATACCTGCAAGCCACCGTGGTCGGCAATGTTCTCACCCAATGTCAGCGAACCGTTGGCATGGAGTCCGGGCAATACCTGGATGCTGTCGAAGAAATTCACCATCACCTGCGCACGTTCCTTGAAGCGTTCGGCGTCCTCTGCCGTCCACCAGTCTTTCAGGTTACCTTCCTTGTCGAACTGACGGCCCTGGTCGTCGAATCCGTGAGTCATTTCGTGACCTATCACTACACCGATGGCACCGTAGTTGAATGCATCGTCGGCATTCATATCGAAGAACGGATACTGGAGGATACCTGCCGGGAAGCAGATTTCGTTGGTAGTCGGGTTGTAGTAAGCGTTGACGGTCTGCGGAGTCATGTGCCACTCGTCACGGTCAACCGGCTTGCCTGCCTTGTCGAGCATATAAGCCAACTCGAACTTATTGGCACGCTTGATGTTGGCCCAATAAGAGTCGCGTTCGATGTTCAAGCCTGTGTAGTCACGCCATTTGTCGGGATAGCCCACCTTTACATAGAAGGCATCCAGCTTTTCGATGGCTTTTGCCTTGGTGCTGTCGCCCATCCATTCCAAGTTGCGGATGCGGTCGGCCAGTGATTCTTGCAAGTTCTTCACCAACTGCACCATGCGTTCTTTGGCAACGGCAGGGAAATATTTCTCTACATACATCTGTCCTACGGCTTCGCCCAACACACCGTTCACAGTGTTTACCGCACGCTTCCAGCGAGGTTGCTGTTCTTTCTTGCCGGAGAGCACTTTGCCATAGAACTCAAAGTTCTGTGCCACAAAGTCGTCGCTCAGATAGGAAGCTGCTTCGTCTATCAGCTTCCATTGCAGGTAAGCAATCTGCTTGTCCATGGGCAAGGTATTGATAATCTTCTCGGCTTCTTTCACCGGCTCCACCTGCGATACGTTCAACTCTGTCACTCCCTTTACACCCAGTGCAGCCAGGTAAGCATCCCAGTCAATGCCGGGGATGTCCTTCTTCAGTGCATCGAGGGTCATCTTGTGGTAGTTGGCAGCCGGGTCGCGTTGTTCTACGGCACTGAAAGAAGCGCGGGCAATGCGGGTTTCTATCTCCATCACAGCCTCCATGTTCTTGCGTGCAGTCGCTTCATCGAATCCTGCCAGTTGGAACATCTTCACCACGTGTTCCTTAAACTGGTTGCGGATGTTGGTTGTGGCATCGTCGTTATCCAAATAATACTCCTTTTCGCCCAGACTGAGGCCGCCCTGGTAGAGCTGGAAGATATTGGTCTTGCTGTCCATGATGTCGGCTCCCACGTAGAAAGCAAAGTAAGCACTTCCCGAAAGTTCGGCCATGGCATTGATGATGCCTGCCTTGTCTTTGATGGCGGCCAAGCGTTCCAAATCGGCCTTGATAGGCTCCATACCTTCAGTGTTCAGCTTCACGCTGTCCATAGCCAGGTTGTAGATATCACCTATCTTCTGTGCCACAGTGCCTTGCTCTGCCTGATTGGCAGCTATTTCGGCAATCAGGCCTTTCAGTTGCTCACGGTTGTTTTCCGCCAACAAGTCGAAAGAGCCGAAGCGTGCATACTCATCGGTAAGGGGGTGTTTCTGCATCCATCCGCCGCAAGCATACTGAAAGAAATCGGCACCGCGCACGGCTGTAGTGTCGAGGTTGGTCAAATCAATGCCGGAAGTCATGGCGGCTTCCTTCTTGCCTTCGCATCCGGCAAGCGTAATGAGCGCCAAGGCTACTGCCGGAAATAAATGTTTTGTTTTCATTTGCTTTATAATTTGTTAGACTATCATTCTTTCGCTTCTTCCAGCTCCATAGAGACGGTTTCCCATTCCTCTACGGCACTGTCCAACTCCTTCTTCAACTGCTGGTGGCGTTCATACAGGCTCATGTCTGCCGCTCCTTCGGGCGTGGCCATCTGCTCTTCCAGTTCGGCTATCCGGGCCTCCAGTTGCTCTATCTTCTGTTCGCAGTCTGCCACTTGCTTTTCCAGCTTGCGCAGCTTCTTGTTCAGTTCCTTTTGGGCTTCGTAAGAGAGCTTGTTCTCACTCACTTCCGTTGCCGCTTCCTTCTTCGGAGCCGATGAAGCCGATGGCGATGCAGAGAGCTGGAGTTCGTTCAGGTTCTCTATCTTTTTCTTCTGCAGGAAGTCATAGATACCTCCTAAGTGTTCCTTCACCACTCCCCCGCCAAACTCATAAACCTTTGTCACCAACCCGTCCAAGAACTCGCGGTCGTGGCTGACTACGATGACCGTGCCATCAAATTCGCGGATGGCGTCTTTCAACACATCCTTCGAACGCATGTCCAAGTGGTTGGTCGGCTCGTCCAGTATCAAGAAGTTCACCGGTTCGAGCAGCAACTTAATCATGGCGAGGCGGCTGCGTTCGCCACCCGACAACACTTTCACTTTCTTGTCCGATGCCTCTCCGCCAAACATGAATGCGCCCAATATGTCGCGTATCTTCAGCCGGATGTCGCCTTTGGCCACATAGTCTATGGTGTCGAACACCGTCAGATTTTCGTCTAATAGTTGTGCCTGGTTTTGGGCAAAATAACCTATCTGTACGTTGTGGCCGATGGTGAGTTTTCCCTCGTAGGGTATTTCGCCCATGATGCACTTCACTAACGTGGACTTTCCTTCGCCGTTCTTGCCCACGAAGGCTACCTTTTCCCCCCGATTGATGGTCAGTGTCACATCGTGGAACACCACGTGGTCGCCGTAGGCTTTCTTGACTCCCTCGCATATCACGGGATAATTGCCCGAACGCATGGCAGGGGGAAACTTCAGCCGCAGAGCGGAGTTGTCTTCTTCGTCTATCTCGATGGGCACAATCTTTTCCAGTTGCTTGATGCGGCTCTGCACCTGCACCGCCTTCGTGGCCTTATAACGGAAACGCTCGATGAATTCTTCCGTGTCCTGTATCTGCTTCTGCTGATTCTCGTAGGCACGAAGCTGTTGTTCGCGGCGTTCTTTGCGCAACACCACGAACTCATCGTAGGGCACTTTGTAATCGTAGATATGTCCGCAGGAGATTTCAATGGTGCGGTTGGTTACATTATTAATAAAGGCGCGGTCGTGGCTCACCAGCACCACGGCACCTGCATTTACTCTCAGGAAATTCTCCAACCACTGGATAGACTCAATGTCCAGATGGTTGGTCGGCTCGTCGAGCAGCAACACGTCGGGACAACGGAGCAACAGTTTGGCCAGCTCGATACGCATGCGCCATCCGCCGCTAAACTCGGAAGTGGGACGGTTGAAGTCCTTGCGGTCGAATCCCAATCCCATGAGCGTGCGCTCTATTTCCGCCTGATAGTTGGTGCCGCCCATCATCAGGAAGCGCTCATTGTCGTGCGTGAACTTGTCTATCAGTTTCTGATAGCTTTCCGAATCATAGTCCGTGCGGTCTGCCAGTTCCTGGTTCATCCGTTCGATGTCGGCCTGCAACTCAAAGATATGCTCGAAAGCCATCTCCGCCTCTTCCATCACGGTGCGCGTATCGCTCAGCACCATCACCTGCGGCAGATAGCCTATGGTCACGTCCTTAGGTACGGACACCGTGCCCGATGTGGGAGCCTGCATGCCTGCCAATATCTTCAGCATGGTCGATTTACCGGCTCCGTTCTTTCCCACCAGCGCGATGCGGTCTCTTTTGTTTATCACATACGACACATCTTCGAACAGAGGTGTCACTCCAAACTCTACTTTTAAGTTGTCTACTGAAATCATTCGTTTTTTTCCTTTTGAAAAAGCGGGACAAAGGTAAGGATTAACTCCGAAAAAACCGAATAAAACATCAACACGGTATCATATTATTTTTTTAAAGGAGCAAATCTTTT
>JAUNIV010000077.1 GCA_030523385.1 Bacteroidales bacterium
TTCATAGACGCATGAAACGGAGGTGTTGTCGGTGGTAGATACTGTGATGTATGTCTTGCCGTTTTCGTTGTACGGACGCTTGCAGAAGCTGGATACATTGTCGGGCAGTCCTGTCACGTAGGTCAGTTTCTTTGCTTCGCCGTCATAGACTGCCATCTTGTTGGCTCCGGTTCCCATTACGGTCAATCCCTGTGTGTACATCTGACACAAGAAGTAGCTGCCCGTCATAGACCAGCAACGATAGAACGGCTGATTGCCTTCTGACTGTGCTTCCAAATCTACGCAACCGTATGCCGAATCAAATTCGGTGGCTCCTGCCTTGATGCGCATTACGCCGGACTTGTGTGAAGACTCCAGACGAGGGTCGCCGGCTGTTCTGGAGAAGTTGTTTGAGAACACATAGATGTCTCCGTTGTCGGCAGCCCAAATAGTCTGGTAGTATTGTGAACGCATGCGTCCGCAGGCGTAGCTCAACTGGTCGGTCTTTATCAAGGTCGGGTTCTTGAAGTTTTCATTGTCATAGACGGCTACCCAACATTCATCGGGATACTGGGTTCCGGTGAGTGATTGTGCGCCCGATCTGTCTGTTGAGATCAAGTCTTCGTTGCCCGGCAACACTGCTCCGTTGTTGCATCCGTAAGCACTTACTCCCAAAGGAATGACTGCTGTGTAGAGCTTGCCGTTGGATTCTACGAAGCCTGAGAAGCAAACATATTCGCCGTTGCCCAAAAAGTCTTCGGCCGGAATGACTTCTCCGTTTGTGGTCTTTTCGTTCACCGGATCCAGGTAAGTCACGCTCATGCCTTTCATTGCATTGCCTGCTTCGTCTTTTACGTCCGTATCTACGGAAGCCGAAGTGATGACGTAGTCGCCGAATATTCCGAATGTGCTGAAGCGCTGGATGTCATACGTATAGGCACGTGCTTTCATCTTTCCTTCTTTGTTCAGGTAGTAGGCAGAAGTACCACCGTTGTTTCCCTGGTTGTATTGCAGGCGGAACAGGTATTTATCCTTGTAAGTGAACCATTCCGTACCGGTGTAAGTCTCGATAATGTCATCGTCGTCACTTCTTAGGTTGGAAGAGCCTTCGGTGAGTGAAGCCACGGCACGGATGTAGTTGGCCTGTCCGTCGCTGCCTGTGGCACTGAAGAAATAGCTGGACTCAACTTCGGTTGGTCCTTCCGGTACTTCGGGCTCGTTGCCCTGATTGGGTTCGTCATCGCTGTCGCTGCAAGAAGTAAATGCCATTCCTGCACTCAGGGACATCGCAAGTCCCCATACTAAAAGATTCTTTTTCATTGCTTTAATTATTAATTGTTTTTTTATTTGTTTCCTAAGTAAACTCTTACTTTCCCATAGAATGCACGTCCGGCCTTTTGCAGGTTGAAGTTGTCATACAGTTTCTCGTCCGTGAAGTTGCGGCATTCAAAGGAGAGGTTGTATCGTCCGTTCTTCATGCTGTACGAAAGAGCCAGGTTGTGTGAGAACTGCGTTGGTATCATCATCTTGTTCTGTTTGCTTCCGTAGGCTTCAGAGAAGAGCGGGAAGCTGTGCATGTACAGGTTGTCATACGTCAGGCTGAGCACGTTGCCTTTCTTGCCGCAGTTTTGCCAGAAGAAAGAGATGTCCGAATTGGCAAACTTATAGGGCAGGTTAGGCATGCGTGAGCCGTAGCTCAGGTTAGGACGGCTGCTGCCTGTTTCTTGAAATTCTTCATCGTCGCGCACATCCATTTCCGTGTAGTTTCCGCCTACGCTCACCCAGTTGCCATAACCGTATCGTGCCGACACGTTGTAGCCTTTAGTCTTTACACGCCCGTGGTTGGAGTAAGCGCCATAGTAGGTGCCGCTCACGTTTTCGGTGGTGCGCTGTATGTAATCTTTCGTGTAACGGTACACCAGCCCGCCTTCCACATACACGGAGTGTTTGCCAAACTGTCGGTTGTAGCTCAAGTTAAGGTTCAGATTGTCGCTCTTTTCAGGACGAAGGGTGAACTCTCCCTGTTCCAAATCTTCGTTACCGAAGAGTTCCTCGTTGGTGGGGAGGCGATAGGCCTTCTCATACGAAAGTTTGATTTGTATATCCTTCAGCAGGAAATAGGTTCCCGCAGCTCCATATCCCAATGTGCTGCAAGTAATGGTGTTGCGATAATAGTTTTGATTGTCGCCACTGCTTTCGGGCACCGGTCCTGCATTGAACTGGTTATAATATTTCCCAAACACAGAGAGGTTCCATTTCTCCGACGGTGTCATGCGGTAAGAGAGTCCCGTAATGTTCTTGCGCGTCACTTTGGCAATGTTGTTGGCATTGCTTGCCTCTATCGTCTCGTTGCGGCGATGGAAAGAGTTCAGCACATGGTTGAAGGTAAATGCGTGAGCCTTGCCTATGCGGTAGTTGGCAGTGACGGTAGCGTTCCAGTTGTCGTTATACGAACGTGTGTCCTGATAAGACACTTCGCCCAGGCTTCCGTTCTTATATCTCTTTTCGCCCAACCAGTTGAACTCATAGCTGGCCGTATCTACGTTGTTGGACATGTTGCGGTTATAGTTGGCCGTCAGCACCAAGTCCAGTCCTTTCGTCAGCAAGTCGCGTTTGCGGTATTCCAAAGATGGCATGATGGAATAGCCTTTGCGGAACTTCTCGCCGAAAGCCACTGTCTGACGGGCATCGGTCTGTATCTCCTGGTAAGAACGAGAGTAGGTGATTCCCAACATTAGTCGGTCTGCCCATGCTTTATCTACGAAACCAATCTTGCCGGATGCAGCTTCGTTGTGATAATTGTCATGGAATCTTTTCACTCTTTCCACCAGTTCGGAATTCTGCTGGCTTCCGCCACCTTCCAAGAAATGTTTCACACCCGTGGCATCTATTTTATAGCTGTTGTCCGAGTAGTTTTGGAAAGCATTGATTTCGTAGGTAAGCCCGTTTTTGAATGTCTGTCCGAAGTTGACATAAGATTTGTGTGTATTAAACGAACCATACGAATAAGAAGCGTCCATAAACCAGTTGCGTTTGTTCTTGTTCGTCACAATATTGATGACTCCGCCTATGGCGTCCGCTCCGAATCCCACGGGCACCACTCCTTTATATACTTCAATGCGTTCGGCGTAGTTCACAGGGATGTTGTTCAGTCCGAACGAACTGCCCACTCCTTCTTGCGGCACTCCGTCGATAAACACTTTGATATGGTTTCCGCTGAATCCGTCCATCATCAGCTGCATGTCCGAACCTACACCACCCGATTCGCGCAACTTCATGCCCGGTGCCTGTGCCAATGCCTCGCTCAGGTTCAAGGTAGAGTTCTGCATGGATTTGGCATCGAGCGCAATGGCATTGAACGCCGACCGTTTCAACCGGCTCACTCCATTGGAAACCACTACCACTTCATCCAATTCGGTGACAGACGGTTTCAGCACGACGGTATATTTGTTTTGTTTTTCTTCACTTATTTCGATTTTCTGTTCATGCGCATCAAACCCGATGGCAGACACCACCAATGTATAAGTCCCTGCCGGTGCTTTCAAATGATAGATGCCTTTTTCATTGGTTGTACAGCCGAAGTTCGTGCCCCTCAGATAGACAGTGGCAAAATCGATGATGGTCTTATCGGTCGAAAAAACCTTTCCCGATACGATGGTTTGCGGACGATGATGCCCGCGAGGTCTTTGTGCGAAGCCGTGTGATGCGTATGCCATACACATTATTACGAGAATGAAGCAGCTGAAATGCCATTCAAAATCAAGAACATATTTGCTCATAGATGCTTTTGCTTTTATTTATTCTAAATAAGAATTGCTTTTAATGGCTGCAAAAGTACGTCTATTTATCCTGTGCTGCAAATAGAAAAAATTGGGGTACCTATCAGTTTTTTGATAGATACCCCAATACATATCATTGTTCTTCCGCCCTATATGCGAACGGTGTTATGTCTTTGAAGATTATTTCTCGTTATAAATAACATCCATGACAGTCTGACCTACGGCCTTCAGCGTGTTTCGGTCTATCACGTCCATGTTGTCGTTCACCGTATGCCAGAAAGAACCGAAGGAACTTTGCGGGTTGTCGGCCTCGTAGTTGATGATATCCACACACGGGATGCGTCCGATGGAATGTACATACACATGGTCGTCTGTCACTTCGCCTCCATCTTCTTTAATAAAGAATTTGCCATATCCCAGTTCGTGGGCTTTCTTCCATATCTTCTTCATTTCGGAGCGTGCCGTGCGTGCGGAGTAACCTTCGTAATAAAAAGTGGCGTCTTTGCCGCCCACCATATCTAATAGAATGCCGTAACGGGCGTTATATCCCTGCACGTGCGGTGTCCTTGCCCAATATTGCGAGCCTAAGCACCAGGTGTCTCGTTTGTATTGTCCCTCGTAGAATTCAGGGATGCCGTAATCTTCCGCATCAAAGAAAATGATGTCTATGCCCAATGCGGGTTGTTCCTTTTGTATCTGTCGGGCTATCTCCAGCAATACGCCCACGCCGCTGGCACCATCGTTTATGCCTAAGATAGGAGTGTGGTGGTTCTTCGGGTCGGGGTCGTTGTCGGCATACGGGCGGCTGTCCCAGTGAGAGCATAGAAGGACGCGCTTTTTGCTTTCGGGGTTATAAGCACCGATGATGTTTCTTGCTTTCAGTATGGTACCGTCGTAGGCTATCAGTTCGGCATGCTGGTTATACACCTTAGCACCGAACGATTCTAACTGTGCAGCCAAATAGTCACCGCATTGTCGGTGTGCTTGAGTGTTGGGCACGCGCGGTCCGAAGTCTGCCTGTGCCTGTATATATAGGTAAGCACTGTCCGCATTAAACTCCGGAGCCTTTATTACTTCTTTTTCGCTTTCGTCTGTCCGGTCATTCTTGTTTGAACTGTTTCCGCAGGAAATGGCGGTAAGCACAAACAGGAAAACCGGTAGTGTCAGAATGTTTTTTATCTTCATTGTCTGTAAATTAGTTCTTTCTTTCATATCGGGTGCGAAGATAAACATTTGGCTTGAAATTTAATGCTCGAAGTGGCTTAATTCTTTCGGTATATGTAGGATTGCCCTGAAAAAGTTGTGATGATTAGTGCAGAAAAGTAGATATTCAATCTATCATAAACGCGCATCAAAAAAGAATAAGAGTGGTCAACATTTATCGTGAAACCACTCTTAAAATAGTATTTGGTTCCACTATGAGCCATGCGGTAAATGTACTCGGTCTTATCCACATAAACATAGTCCTTATTGATGATTTCCTCAAAGGTTTGTATGCCTACCGGGCAATATTTTAGTTGTTGCTCCATAAATCTTCGTTATTATTTGGTATTACACAAATTTACGTGTTGTTTTTGGAACATGCAAATTTATGCCCGGATTTGGCAAATTTTTATATCCCTCGCTGCACTTCTTCCATTACCCGCAGGAAATTTCCGCCCCAAATGAGCCGGATGCTTTCTTCGCTATATCTTTCCGACAACAGCCGGCGGGTAAGATTGATTAGTTCCGCAGCTGAGGCACACCCTTTGATGCCTCCGTCACCGTCGAAGTCGGTACCGATGCCCACGTGCTCCACGCCCATAATGTTAACCATGTGGTTCAGGTGTTCTATGGCATCCAGGATACTGGCTTGTCCTTCCTGACGCAGGAAACCACTGTAGAGGCAGACTTGTGCTACGCCTTCCCGTGCTGCCAATGCCTTCAGTTGTTCATCCGTCAAGTTACGCGGATGGTCACAAAGTGCCCGGGCGGAAGAGTGGGAGGCTACGATGGGCAGGCGGCTGATGTCTAAGGCATCATAGAAACTCCGTTCTCCGGCATGTGATACATCCACCATCATGCCTACGCGGTTCATTTCGCGTATTACCTGTTCGCCAAACTCGCTTACGCCCAATCCTTCTTCGTTGTAGCGTGCCGAACCACAGATGTCATTGTTGCCGTTGTGGCACAGCGTCATATATACCACTCCCCGGCGACGGAAACGCTCTACGTTTGTCAGATCTTTGCCTATGGCGTATCCGTTTTCTATACCCAACATGATGGCTTTCTTGCCTGCCGCTTTCAGCCGATACAGGTCGGCGGGTGTGCGGGCAATATCTACGGCGGTGCAGTTGCGGGCTACCATGCTTTCTATTTCATTTAGGATGCGGTCTGCCTTGGCGGTGGCGGCCAGCAAGGCTTCATCGTTACGCTCCTGTTGTTTCAGATAGGCCACCATGATGGTCGCATCCAGTCGCCCTTCGGTCATCTTGTGCAAGTCCACCAATATCTTCTTGTCGCGCGTGGCGAAGTCAATACCTTGGTCGAAGAACATCGGAGTGTCGCAGTGGGAATCTAAAGTAAGTATGCGGCGATGCAGTTTTTTGGCTTCGCGGAAAGAAGTTGCCTCGCCAATCAGCCACTGGAAGATAGGCATCATACTGGTGTCCTGTTCCAGAATGAAACATTCCGGATGCCATTGCACACCCATCATCGACTTATGTTCGGCCGATTCCATGGCTTCAATCACACCGTCGGCAGCGCGTGCCGTTACGCGAAAGCCCGGTGCCACGTCCTTTACGGCTTGGTGGTGGAAGGAGTTTACGGCCAATGTATCTGTGTCAAACAGTTTATGGAGTAAAGAGTTTGCTTCTATGTGGACGGTGTGCGAAGCATATCCCCGCTCCAGTTCCTGGCTGTGCTTGAGGCAGGTGCCTTCCATTTGCGAGTGAATATCCTGGTATAATGTCCCGCCAAAGGCTGCATTCATCACCTGTATGCCCCGGCAGATGCCCAATATAGGAATCTGTCTGTCGGCTGCCAGCTTTGCCAACAATAGCTCCTGGCGGTCTCTCCGTGGATTTATTCCGTGTAAATCTTTTACTGGCTCTTCGCCTAAGAACAGCGGATTGATGTCTGCTCCCCCCGTCAGCACCAGCCCGTCCAATGATTCTAATGCATTGAGCAAGTTGCTTGTGTCATCCGATGGAGGTAAGATAAACGGGGTGCCACCAGCTTTCAAAATGGAAGTAAAATATCCTTCTAATAAAGTGCAGGCACCATCCTGAAAGTTGCCCGTCAGTCCGATAACCGGTGCGTCCTTGCGGCAAGGGAAGGAACGGTGCAGGTTGTCATAATCGGCAGAAATGTCAAATGTTTGAAACGTTTTCATAAGTTAATATTTCATAGAAACCGGACAAAGATAGCTATAAATTCAGATTTATTTTTCATATTTGCTAATAAATCTGATGCCTATGGAACCGATACAGGATTTTTCCCAATTAATCAGCCGCTTACGCTCCCTGAAGGCACGTACCCGGGTGGCAGTGGTCTGTCCGAACGATGCTCATACGGAGTATGTCATTACGCGTAGCCTGCGTGAGGGCTTTGCCGATTTCCTGTTGGTGGCAGATACACCCCATCTGCTTAATTCGGAATACATCCGTCAGCAATATCCCGAACACGTGAGGGTGTATGAGGCTACCGACCCTGATAAAGCAGCTCAAGAGGCTGTGGCGTTGGTGCGCGAAGGCCATGCCGATGTGCTGATGAAAGGCATCATCAATACCGACAATCTGCTGCGTGCCGTGCTTAACAAAGAGCGCGGCCTGCTTCCTCGTGGTAATGTGCTGAGCCACATTACTGTGGCACAGATTCCCACTTATAACAAACTGTTGTTTTTCTCGGATGCGGCCGTTATTCCCCGTCCTACATTGGAACAGTTCGAGGCTATGTTGCGTTATGATTTGGCCGTGTGCCGCCGCATGGGCATTCCGGCTCCTCGTGTGGCTTTGGTTCACTGCACGGAGAAAGTGAACGAGAAGTTCCCTCATACGTTGGATTACGTCACTCTGAAGGAGCGGGCTGCCACAGGTGCCTATGGCGACGTGTATTTGGACGGCCCGATGGATGTAAAAACAGCTTGCGATGCCCATAGTGGCGAGGTGAAAGGCATCAGTTCTCCCGTTGTGGGGCATGCCGATGTGCTCTTGTTCCCCAACATCGAGTCGGGCAACACTTTTTATAAAACTGTATCGCTCTTTGGCGATGCCAACATGGCAGGCATGCTGATGGGAACCGTTGCTCCGGTGGTAGTTCCTTCGCGTGCCGATTCCGGTAACTCTAAATATTATAGTCTGGCGTTGGCTTGTGTAGCCGCGCCCCAAATAGAAAGCCTATGAAGATATTTGTCATCAACCCCGGTTCTACCTCTACTAAAATTTCTCTTTTCCACGATGAAAAGCCTGTGTGGACAGCCGGTGCCCACCATCCGGCACAAGACTTAGCTCATTTCCATCACGTCAATGAACAGTATGCCTACCGACGTGACTTTATTCTCCGTCTGCTTTCCGAAGCAGGCATCCCGTTGGACTTCGATGCAGTCATCGCCCGTGGCGGTCTGCTTCGTCCCACTCCCGGCGGTGTGTATGCCATCAATGAGCAGATGAAGCACGATTTGATTCATGCCCGCATGGAGCATGCCTGCAACTTAGGCGCGCTTATAGCCGACGAATTGGCCCGCCAATGCGGATGCCCTGCCTACATAGCCGACCCCGAAGTAGTGGACGAGCTTCAACCTGCTGCCCGCCTGACAGGAATCCCTGAAATAGAGCGTATTTCTATCTTCCATGCCTTAAACAGTAAGGCGGTTTCCCGCAAATATGCCGCTTCCATCGGCCGTCATTATGAAGACCTTAATCTCATAGTGGCTCATTTGGGCGGAGGCATTTCCGTGGGTGCCCATCGTCACGGACGCGTCATCGACGTGAACAATGCACTCAATGGCGAAGGACCTTTCTCGCCTGAACGTGCCGGCACGCTTCCTGCCGACCAGTTTGCCGAACTTTGCTTCAGCGGCAAATACACGTTGAGGCAGGTGAAGAAGATGCTCAACGGCAAAGGTGGCCTGACTGCCCATCTGGGCATGAACGATGTAGTAACCATTGCAAGCAAGGCACGGGATGGCGAAGAGCCTTACAAGGGTGTGTTGGATGCCATGCTCTACACGGTGGCCAAACAGATAGGGGCGATGTATGTCGCCTTGCGAGGGCAGGTGGATGCCATCATCCTGACGGGAGGAATAGCCCATAGCGACTATTGTGTGGGTGTGCTTCGCGAACAGATAGATTATCTGGCACCTATCGTGATGATGCCGGGCGAAGACGAGATGGGTTCTTTGGCTTTCAATGCTTTAGGCGCATTGCGCGGAGAGTTGCCCTTGCAGGTGTATGCTCCATAATTCCACAATTCCATAACGGAAGGTGCTTTTTACATCGAGCCTCCCTTGAATGCCGACAGATTGATGATACCATCCTCTCTGCCGGAGAAGATAAAGGGGGATTATGAAAAGTCTTTGACCGACCAAGGCAAGACTACACTATTCTCCGGAGTCCAATCTTATACCCACGTACAATGTTCAGACTTATTTCGGAATAAAGGTATCAGGGTTGAATATGGATATGACTGTTCCATGTTCAACTCTGGTGCATTAATCAAGCCAAGGCCTCTATTTCTTCTTGAGAAAGACCGGTACATTTGATGATAAAATCCATCGGAGCACCATATTTTTTCATGTTTAGGGCTGTTTGAAATACCCCTTTCTCCATTCCTTTTTGCAGGCCTTCCGCCATTCCTTTTTGCA
>JAUNIV010000472.1 GCA_030523385.1 Bacteroidales bacterium
CCGCCTGCCGCACGCGAACCGTAGATGGCTGCTGATGCATCTTTCAACACAGAAATGTTTTCAATGTCACTGGGGTTTAATGAGCTGAATTCCGTATTGCTGATGGCAGGAACACCATCAATGATAATTAGCGGCTCCACACTGTTGATGGAAGAAGCACCTCGTAATTGGATAGACATGTCTTCGTTGCCGGGGCGGGCTGTGGTGCGAGTGATGGTCAAACCCGGTATTTGTCCTTGCAGGCCTACTGCTGTATTAGAAATGGGACGGCTCTCCAATACATCACCACCGACAGAAGCGACTGCACCCGTCAGGGTTGCCTTTTTCTGTGTACCGTAACCCACAACCACCACTTCGTCCAACACTTCCGTATCTTCTTTCAGGGTAACATTGACAGGGCTACTGCCATCGGTGGGAATCTCCTGCGTTTTATAGCCAATGTACGAAACGACCAGAATGCCTTTCGTAGCATTGGGCAAAGTGAAGTTACCGTCTATGTCGGTAATAGTACCCGTGGTGGTTCCTTTTAGTACTACACTGGCGCCGATAATCGGTTCACCGGAGGCATCAACTACCTGTCCTTTTACGGTACCTGTCTGCCATACTGCCTGAACTTCATCCGCATCTGCATAGGCAGCTTGCGTACCGGTAGCCATTAAGGCAGATGCCATCACTGCTGAGAACAAGATTCTTTTCGATGAGAATCTTAGAAATCCATTCTTCATAATTTTAAGATATTAGAATTAATACTATTGCTGTTTGTCACATTCAAATAATCTGTCGCATGTATTCGCGCACTTCTTTCCGGCTGATGAACAGATGGTTCTCTACCGTGCGTCGTGAAAGGTGGAGTACGGCAGATATTTCGGGAGCCGGCTTGCCTTCATAGCGGTTCATCTTGTAGATGGTGCGTCGCTGGGGTGGCAGCATGGCCACGCGGCGTTTTTCATGAACCGACAAGTCGCCGGCTATCACTTTGCTTTCTGTTTCGTTGGTAGAAACCGTAGCACATTCATTCATATAGTAAGAAGAAAACTCCATGCGGCGGTAGTAACGGCGCAAATAGTCTGTAATGAGATTGCGCGTAATGGTATAGATAAAAGATTTTATCGTATCGGGGCACAAGATCTGCTTGTAATCCATCAGGTGTACAAATACATCTTGGGATAAATCTTCGGCTTCTCTGGTGTCATTGATTCGGGCACATATATACAGGTAAACCGAACGATGGTAGCGTTCATAAGAATCGGCTATCAGCAAGGCGGATGTCATTGTTTTGTTTTTCATGGCTCAAACTTTAAGTTGACTTGTTTTTCTTAGTACAGCGCAAAGATAAAAGGATTGAATGTTATAATTGTTATATTTGGAAGCGTTAAAAGTCTCACCCGGTTGAATTAGATTGATTTGAATATAATGCATTGGCTTTTAGTGATATAATAATTTGAGACCGGAGTGTCAATTAATAATTTGAGACTTTCGTATGGGAAGGGTGTAAATAAAAAGGCATCTGATAAGC
>JAUNIV010000078.1 GCA_030523385.1 Bacteroidales bacterium
TCTACTGTTTCAGCTAATAAAGAGAAAAAGTGTCTAGTGAAATCAGGAAAAGACATGTTGGATGGAGTGGGGAATGAAGATATATGCGTGAGGCTACGAAGATAGATGCATAGGCCGATGAAGATATATGCGTTGCCCCACGAAGATATATGCGTGAAAAGGGGCAAAGGCTTTGCGGTAAACACCCAACCTTTTTTCCGCTTTTATTCGTTTATTCCGCAGAATTGTCGTAAGTTTGCCTTCCATTATTTTTCAGACGGAAAGACATGCAGGTAGATACCCACAACAAAGAATTTCAGGATGCACTGAACCTCATTCAGTACACGCGCCAGTCGGTTTTCCTCACGGGGAAGGCCGGCACGGGGAAATCTACCTTCTTGAAATACGTGTGTGAGGTGACGAGGAAAAAGCATATCGTACTGGCACCTACGGGCATAGCGGCCATCAATGCGGGCGGAAGCACTTTGCACAGCTTCTTCAAACTTCCTTTCCACCCGCTCCTGCCGGACGACCCGAACTTCAGCCTGAAAGGAGGAAAGCTGCATAGCTTCCTGCGATACACTGCCGCACACCGCAAACTGATAAAGGAAGTGGAACTGGTCATCATCGACGAAATATCCATGGTGAGGGCAGACATCATAGACTTTATAGATAAGGTATTGAGGGTGTATTCGCAAAACATGCGTGCGCCTTTCGGAGGTAAGCAAATCCTGCTGGTGGGCGACGTGTTCCAGTTGGAGCCGGTGATCAAGAACGATGAACGGGAGATTATCAACCGCTTTTATCCCACCCCTTATTTCTTTTCGGCACGCGTGTTTCAGGAGATGGAGCTGGTCTCCATAGAGCTGACCAAAGTCTATAGGCAATCGGATGCGCATTTCGTCAGCGTGTTGGACCACATACGCACCAACACCGCCGGAGCATCGGACCTGCAACTGCTGAACACCCGTTACCAAGCCGGGGAGGAAGAGAAAGACAGCGACCTGAGTATCACCCTCGCCACAAGGCGCGACACCGTGGACTACATCAACGAGAAGAAACTGGCGGAGCTGCCCGGCGAACCAACCACGCTGCGGGGAGAAATCAAAGGGGAGTTTCCGGAGAGCAGCCTCCCCACACAGATGGAACTGGTGGTGAAGCCGGGCGCACAGATTATCTTCATCAAAAACGATTTCGACCGCCGGTGGGTGAACGGAACCATAGGCACCATTGCGGGCATCGACGAAGAAGATACGCTCTACGTCATCACCGAAGACGGACGGGAATGCGACGTGAAGCGGGAAAGCTGGCGCAACATCCGCTATAAATATAATGAGGAAGAGAAAAAGATAGAGGAAGAGGAGTTGGGCGTATTCACGCAATACCCCATCCGGCTGGCATGGGCCATCACTATCCACAAGAGCCAGGGACTGACGTTCAGCCACGCGGTCATCGACTTCACGGGCGGGGTCTTTGCCGGAGGACAGGCCTACGTGGCACTGAGCCGCTGCACTTCATTGGAAGGCATACGGCTGAAGAAGCCCATCGCCCGCGGAGACATATTCGTCCGCCCCGAAATCGTATCCTTCGCGCAGCGGTTCAACAACCGCCAAGCCATCGACAGGGCTTTGAGGCAGGCGCAGGCCGACATACAATACATAGAAGCCGTGAAGCAATTCGACAAGGGAGACTTCGACGGCTTCCTCGAACAGTTCTTTCTTGCCATCCACTCCCGATACGACATTGAGAAACCTCTCGTGAAACGGTTTATCCGCAAGAAGCTGAACATCATCAACCGGCTCAAAGCTGAGAACCGGACCCTGAAAGAGGCGGCACGCGAACGGGATGAGGCCCTGAGGCGATATGCCCGGGAGTATGTGGTGATGGGCGACGAGTGTATCAAGGCAAAGATGCCCGATGCCGCCATGCGCAACTACAACAAGGCCATCACCCTGTGTCCTACCCTGAAGGAAGCCTGGCGGAAGATAAAGAAACTGGAAAAGGAAATGAAGAAAAAAGAATGATATGCTGCTGAAACTGTATGAAAAAAACAACAACCCCAAGGACCTGGCCGAAGTGGTGCGGGTGTTGGAGGAGGGTGGGGTAATCATTTATCCTACCGACACGATGTATGCCATCGGGTGTCACGGACTGAAGGAGCGGGCCATAGAGCGCATCTGCAAGCTGAAAGGCATCGACCCGCGCAAGAACAACCTGTCCATCATCTGCTATGACCTGAGCAACATCAGCGAGTATGCCAAAGTGGATAATACCACTTTTAAGCTGATGAAACGAAACCTTCCCGGCCCGTTTACGTTTATATTGAGTACGAGCAACCGGCTTCCGAAGATTTTCAGAAACCGAAAGGAGGTGGGCATACGTGTGCCCGACAATCCCATCATACGTGAGATATGCCGGCTGCTCGATGCGCCTATCATGACCACCACACTGCCATTGGAAGAGGGGGAGGACATGGAATACGTCACCACTCCGGAACTGATAGAAGAGAAGTTCGGACGGGATGTGGAGCTGGTGATAGACGGAGGCATAGGCGGAACAGAGCCTTCTACCGTGGTGAACTGCACGGAAGGAGAAGCGGAAATAGTGCGCCAAGGCAAAGGGATATTGAGTGAATGAATGAACTAACCATTTAATTAAGAATATGTTTTTATTGGCAACAGAAGCTGGTGCACAGTTGGGCACCGCATTGGAGAAATTAATTGAGTCGGCCTTCCAATTAGGAGAAAGAGTGTTGGCTGCCCTTGTGATTCTCATTGTAGGTAAGTTTTTGGTAAACTGGTTGAACCGGATTTTTGCCGGCATCTTAGAGAAGCGGAAGGTGGATGCCAGCATACAGACTTTCTTGAAAAGCATGGTGAACATCCTGCTCCTGATTATGCTGGCACTGGCCGTCATCGGCAAGTTGGGCATCGAGCTGACAGGATTTGCCGCTTTGCTGGCCTCTGCCGGTGTGGCCATCGGTATGGCTCTTTCGGGCAACTTGCAGAATTTTGCGGGAGGACTTATCATCCTGCTGTTCCGTCCATACAAGGTGGGCGACTACATTGTGGCGTCTACCGGAGCGGAAGGAACGGTGAAGGAGATTCAGATTTTCCATACCGTCCTGACCACCACTGACAATAAGGTTATCTACGCTCCCAATGGAGCTATGAGCAGCGCGCTGGTCACCAACTTCAGCCGACTGGATACCCGGCGCATAGAATGGAACTTCGGAGTGGAGTACGGAGAAGAGTTCTCTAAGGTGGAAAGGGTTCCTCGGGAAATCATTGCGGCAGACAAACGGATTCTCAATACTCCGGCTCCGTTCATCGAGTTGGGAGAACTTGCAGCCAGCAGCGTAAATATAAAGGTACGCGTGTGGGTGAACAGCGGAGATTATTGGGATGTGTATTTCGGCATGAACCAGACAGTTTACAATACATTCAATCAGGAAGGTATCAACTTCCCGTTCCCGCAACTGACGGTGCATCAGTCATAATCCGGGTTTGTGCGGGATAATGTTTGAAGTGTAGCCCCGAGGGGAATCGAACCCCTATCTAAAGTTTAGGAAACTTCTATTCTATCCGTTGAACTACAAGGCCGCCTTTTTGCTTTCGGGCACAAAGGTAGCCTTTTTTATTGACTCCGGCAAAACGAATGGAGAAAAATATAATCTTCCGACAGTGCATCTTGAATAAAAATGCACTTGATTTTCATTCAAACCGGTGTTTTGTGCTTTGCAGAAAAGACGACAATATATCATTGTGATGTGTTATTTGCTATAAATGCGATAAAATGTCAATCTCGACGCATTTGATGTACTATCATAATGACAGTAAAATATGTCGCTAAACATAGAAAAATAGCGGAATTATATTTCTTTTATTAATAAATAATCGCTTATTTTGCGCAATTTATTACGAGAGCGGAGTTTGATAAAAGAATATTTTGCTATTTGACAGAACTTTCCGAACTTTGCGCTCCATAAAGTTTAACGATATAACCTTAATTTATAAGTTATGGCAGATGAAATGATAGTCAAGGAACTGGATCAGGTAGTGGTTCGTTTCTCAGGCGACTCAGGTGATGGTATGCAGTTGGCCGGAAATATTTTCTCGAATGTTTCGGCTACAGTGGGAAATGACATTAGTACGTTCCCCGATTACCCGGCGGACATACGTGCCCCGCAAGGTTCACTCACGGGCGTGTCGGGTTTCCAGGTGCATATCGGAGCCGGAAAGGTGTTTACTCCGGGCGACAAGTGCGACGTGTTGGTTGCCATGAATGCCGCTGCATTGAAAACACAGTACAGATTTGCAAAGCCCACAGCCTGCATCATCATTGATACGGACTGCTTCCAGAAGTCGGATCTGGATAAGGCGGCTTTCAAGACCGATAATCCGATAGAAGAAATGGGCATCAAGAACGATGTCATTGCTGCTCCTATCTCGCAGATGGTGAAAGACTGTCTGGCTGATTCGGGCATGGACAACAAGGCGATGCTGAAATGCCGCAACATGTTTGCGCTGGGACTGGTGTGCTGGCTCTTTAACCGCGACCTGTCTATCGCCGAAAACTTCTTGAGAGAGAAATTTGCCAAGAAGCCGGCCATTGCCGAAGCCAACATCAAGGTAATCCATGCCGGTTATGACTACGGACACAACACGCATGCTTCTGTGGCACATACATATAAGGTAGAGACCAAAGCCAAAGTGCCCGGAAAGTACATGGACATCAGCGGAAACAAGGCTACGGCTTACGGACTGATAGCAGCTGCCGAAAAGGCCGGTTTGCGCCTCTTCCTGGGTTCTTACCCCATCACTCCGGCTACCGACATCCTGCATGAACTCTCCAAACATAAGTCTTTGGGTGTTACTACCGTGCAGTGTGAAGATGAGATTTCAGGCTGTGCCACGGCTATCGGTGCCTCTTTTGCCGGTGCGCTGGCTGTGACTTCCACTTCAGGTCCGGGCGTCTGCCTCAAGTCCGAAGCCATGAACCTGGCTGTCATCACCGAATTGCCTTTGGTGGTGGTTAATGTACAGCGTGGCGGTCCTTCTACGGGACTTCCCACCAAGTCAGAGCAAACCGACCTGTTGCAGGCACTCTTTGGCCGCAACGGTGAATCGCCTATGCCGGTCGTTGCAGCAGCTTCGCCCACCCACTGCTTCGATGCAGCTTACGAAGCTTGTAAGATTGCCCTCGAACACATGACTCCGGTCGTGTTGCTCACCGACGGATTCGTAGCCAACGGTTCCGGCGCTTGGAGATTGCCCGATTTGGATAAATATCCTGCCATCAATCCTCCTTACGTCACTCCGGAAATGAAAGACAATTATACGCCTTACCGCCGCAACGCCGAAACAGGCGTCCGCTACTGGGCTATCCCCGGACAGGAAGGCTACATGCACATATTGGGCGGTCTGGAAAAAGACAGCAACACGGGTGCCATCTCTACCGATCCGGACAATCACGACTTGATGTGCCGTCTGCGCGCAGAGAAGGTGGCAAAGATTCCTGTGCCCGACTTGAAAGTACAGGGCTGTGCCGATGATGCCGACCTGCTGATAGTAGGCTTTGGCGGTACATACGGCCACTTGTATTCGGCCATGGAAGAGATGAACCAGAATGGCAAGAAAGTGGCTCTGGCTCATTTCACTCACCTGAACCCATTGCCTAAGAATGCAGCCGAGGTGTTGAAGAAATACAAGAAAGTGGTAGTGGCCGAACAAAACCTGGGTCAGTTTGCCGGATATCTCCGCATGAAAGTGGACGGCTTTGTTCCTTACCAATACAACGAAGTGAAGGGGCAGCCGTTCGTGGTCAGCGAACTGGTTGACGCTTTCAATGAGATCTTAACCAAATAATAAATGTAAAGAAAGAAAAACCATGAGCGAATATACAGCAAAAGATTTCAAGAAAGGACAGCCTCGCTGGTGTCCGGGCTGCGGCGACCACTTCTTCCTGGCTTCGCTGCACAAAGCAATGGCCGAACTGGGTGTAGCTCCTCACGATACAGCCGTTATCTCGGGTATCGGATGCTCCAGTCGTTTACCTTATTATATGAATACGTATGCCATGCAGACCATACACGGCCGTGCTGCGGCTATCTCTACGGGTTGCAAGGTGGCTAATCCGAATGTAACCGTATGGCAGATTTCAGGTGATGGTGACGGACTGGCCATCGGTGGTAACCACTTCATCCATGCCGTTCGCCGTAACATCGACCTCAACATGATTCTGCTGAACAACCGTATCTACGGCTTGACAAAGGGACAGTATTCACCGACTTCTCCGCGTGGATTCGTGAGCAAGTCATCACCTTACGGCACAGTGGAAGACCCGTTCCATCCCGCCGAACTCTGCTTCGGCGCCCGCGGACGTTTCTTTGCACGTGCGGTGGCTACGGATGGTCCCGGCACTGTGGAGATTCTGAAAGCTGCTGCCCGTCATAAGGGAGCTGCCGTGTGTGAGATTCTTCAGAACTGCGTTATCTTCAATGACGGTACGCATGAATCCGTATATAATAAGGAAGGACGCAACAAGAACGCCATTTACTTGGAACACGGAAAGCCCATGCTGTTCGGTGAGAACAAAGAGTTTGGCCTCGTGCAGGAAGGTTTTGGCCTGAAGGTAGTGAAGTTGGGCGAGAACGGTGTGACAGAGAAAGACATCCTGGTGCACGACGCACACTGCATGGACAACACCCTGCAACTGAAGTTGGCCTTGATGGAAGGTCCTGACTTCCCCGTTGCATTGGGCGTGATTCGTGATGTAGATGCTCCGGCATACGATGATGCCGTACATGCACAGATAGAAGAGGTATCGGCTAAGAAGAAGTATCACAACTTCCAGGAATTGCTGATGACCAATGACATTTGGGAAGTGAAATAACCTACTCCTTAATTAATATGGCTCCCGACCGGTATTTGTGCGGCTTTTTGCTTCGCACGGATGCCGATCGGGAGTTTCTTTTTTTATGCCTCAAAGCTTCTCGCCGAAGCAAAGGTCGCCTGCATCGCCCAATCCGGGCACGATGTAGGAATGTGCATTCAATTCCGGGTCAATGACTCCGCACCACAGCGTGGTTTTCTCTGCCGGGAAAGCCTGTTTGATGTATTCCACGGCCTGCTTGCTGGCCAGTACGCTTACCAGATGGATGGCAGCCGGGCAGCCTTTCGCAAGCAAGGCGTGATAGCAGATTTCCATCGAACGCCCTGTGGCCAGCATCGTGTCGGTAAGTATCAGTGTCTTGCCCTCTAAAGAAGGAGAGGCGATGTATTCGGTATGGATTTCGAAGTGTTCTTCGTCCGAATAGACACGGTAGGCCGAAACGAATGCATTCTCAGCCCGGTCGAATACATTCAGCACACCCTGATGGAGTGGCAACCCGGCACGCAGGATGGTCCCGACCACCGGCTGAAGGGCAGGAAGCTGCACAGTAGCCACGCCCAACTGGGTCTTTACCTGGCTGGGAGCGTAGGGCAAAGTCTTGCTGATTTCGTAAGCCATGATTTCGCCTGCCCGCTCCACATTGCGGCGGAAACGCATCGGGTCAGCTTGTATCAGAGTGTCACGCAGCTCGTAGAGGTAGCGGTTCATCACGGAATTGGTCTCGCTGAAATTGATTATCTTCATCTTATAGGTTTTAAATAATTCGTGTTAACTGATTTGCAAAGAAACAAAGAATTTTCCATATTTGTAAAGTGGAAATTGCATTTTTGTTACACAAGTATAAATCTTTCAGCATTAAAGAAATATTTCTCTAATAACTTCTTTTTTTTAAAATAAAGCAGTAATTTTGTATCGCCTAAGACAAGGGGGTGTCGCTACATGCTCCTTTGCATCAGGATTAAACGGGAGTAAAAACAAACATTATACAATAACCAAATTAAATCATTAGAAAATGGCAAATTTAGATTTAAGCAAGTATGGTATTACCGACGTGAAGGAAATTATCCACAATCCTTCATACGACGTATTGTTCGCTGAAGAAACTCAGCCGGGTCTGGAAGGTTTTGAAAAAGGCCAGGTGACAGAACTGGGTGCTGTTAACGTAATGACAGGTGTATATACCGGACGCTCTCCTAAAGATAAATTCCTTGTAATGGACGAAACCAGCAAAGATACTGTATGGTGGACTTCAGAAGAGTACAAGAATGACAACAAGCCTGTGACTCCCGAAGCATGGAAAGTTTTGAAGGACTTGGCTGCTAAGGAACTCTCCGGAAAGAAGCTGTATGTAGTAGATGGTTTCTGCGGTGCAAACAAGGCTACTTGCCTGAAGGTTCGTTTCATCGTGGAAGTGGCATGGCAGGCTCACTTCGTGACCAACATGTTTATCCGTCCTTCTGCTGAAGAACTGGCTGACTTCGAACCCGACTTCATCGTTTACAACGCTTCTAAGGCTAAGGTAGAAAACTATAAGGAACTGGGTCTGAATTCTGAAACTGCTGTTGTGTTCAACCTGACTACTAAAGAACAGGTTATCCTGAACACTTGGTATGGTGGTGAAATGAAGAAGGGTATGTTCTCTATGATGAACTACTTCAACCCCTTGCGCGGTATCGCATCTATGCACTGCTCTGCCAACACCAACATGGAAGGCACAGACTCTGCAATCTTCTTCGGTCTGTCTGGTACAGGTAAGACTACTTTGTCAACTGACCCGAAGCGTAAGCTGATTGGTGATGACGAACACGGATGGGATGACGAAGGCGTATTCAACTACGAAGGTGGTTGCTATGCTAAGGTTATCAACCTGGATAAGGAAAGCGAACCCGATATCTACAACGCTATCAAGCGCGATGCTTTGCTGGAAAACGTAACTGTTGCAGAAGATGGCAAGATCAACTTCGCCGACAAGAGCGTAACAGAAAACACTCGTGTTTCTTATCCTATCTACCACATCGAAAACATCGTGAAGCCGATCTCTAAGGGTCCTCACGCTCATCAGGTAATCTTCTTGTCAGCTGATGCCTTCGGTGTATTGCCTCCGGTATCTATCCTGAACCCCGAACAGGCTCAGTACTACTTCCTGTCTGGTTTCACTGCTAAGCTGGCCGGTACAGAACGCGGTATCACTGAACCGACTCCGACATTCTCTGCTTGCTTCGGTGCTGCTTTCTTGAGCTTGCATCCTACTAAGTATGCAGAAGAACTCGTGAAGAAGATGAACAAGGTTGGTGCTAAGGCTTACTTGGTTAACACCGGTTGGAACGGTACTGGCAAGCGTATCTCTATCCGTGATACTCGTGGTATCATCGACGCTATCCTGGATGGTTCTATCGACAAGGCTCCGACTAAGACTATTCCTTACTTCGATTTCGTTGTTCCGACAGAATTGCCGGGAGTTGATCCGAAGATCCTTGACCCGCGTGACACTTACGATTGCGCTTGCAAGTGGGAAGAAAAAGCTAAGGATTTGGCTGGTCGCTTCATCAAGAACTTTGCTAAGTTCACCGGTAACGAAGCTGGTAAGGCTTTGGTTGCTGCTGGTCCGAAGCTCTAATCTGATTACAGATTTAACATACAAAAGCGGTTCTCT
>JAUNIV010000079.1 GCA_030523385.1 Bacteroidales bacterium
ATGCAGAGTGCTGAAATCACGGAATGAAGGAATACAGCGGGTTGTGTCACTTTGGTCTGGCGCAGGTCTTCGTCTGTGCCCTCAAACATGATATCCGTAATGCGGAAACCCAATATTTCGTTTGCTTTTTCAAAAAGTTCTTTGGCCAATGCCGAGTTCTCGTACAGGTCTTTGCCCATGCCTGAGAATTGTGCTCCCTGTCCGGGAAATACGAATGCTTTCATTTCTTTTCTTTTAAAAATATATTAAAACATTGCTGCAAAGGTAATTATTATTTTTCAGTTTGCAATGCTCATTCTATAATTTTCATGGATTGGGGCGCATAAAAGTGGTTTAGCGGCCCGTGTCCTTGACCGATGTGTACGTCTGCTCCGGTGCGTATTCCTTCCGTCACATATGCTTTGGCTTGCTCTACGGCTTGTGGCAGATCATGCCCCAACGCCAGCAGGGTGGCTATGGCTGATGAGAGCGTACAGCCCGTGCCGTGTGTGTTTTGGCTCTCTACACGCCGGGCAGTGAAAAAACGCGGTGCATCCTCATCGGCTATTTGCAGGACATCACACATCTGTCCGCCGTCTAAATGTCCGCCTTTCAGCAGCACAGACTTACCACCTTGTGCCAGTATGGCGCGTGCGGCTTCTTCCATTTGCTCTATGGTGTGTATGGGGATTCCTGTTAACACTTCGGCTTCGCTCAGATTGGGAGTGACGATGGTGGCCAACGGTATCAGTTCGCGGGTCAGTATCTCTATGGCATCGCTGTTCAGCAGCCTGTGTCCGCTGGTCGATACCATGACGGGATCCAACACGATGTGGGCAGGACGGTATCGGTGCAGGCATTCGGCTATGACAGCGATGGTCGGCGCATCGTTTGTCATACCTATTTTCACCGCATCGGGATGTATGTCTTCCATCACCATCTCTATCTGTGCACGCACGTATTCGGGAGGGACGGGGTGTATGCCACTCACGCCGGTGGTGTTTTGCGCTGTAATGGCTGTGATGGCAGTAGCAGCGTATGCGCCCAATGCCGATATGGCTTTCAGGTCGGCCTGTATGCCGGCTCCTCCGCTACAGTCGGAACCGGCTATGCTGAGTATGCATGGGTATCTTTTCATTCGAAGTCTGATTGGTATTCTTTCAATAGCGGATGTTTCTTGTCTTTCTCCGACAGGATGACTTTGTCGGCCGGAATGCGCCAGTCGATGCCTAAGTCGGGGTCGTCCCATGCTATGCCTCCTTCGCTTTGCGGGGCGTAGAAGTTATCGCATTTGTATTGGAAAAGCACTTCATCGCTCAGTACGGCAAATCCGTGTGCAAATCCGCGGGGGATGAAGAACTGCCGATGATTCTCTCCGGTCAGTTCCACGGCTACGTGCTGTCCGTAAGTGGGCGAACTCTTGCGTATATCGACTGCCACATCCAGTACGGCACCTTTGATGACCCGCACCAGCTTGCTTTGTGTGAAAGGGGGCTTCTGAAAATGCAGACCGCGCACTACGCCGTAGGAAGAAAAACTCTCGTTGTCTTGCACAAAAGTGGTATGGCATACCTTTTCTTCAAATTCGCGAGCCGAGAAACTTTCAAAGAAATATCCTCTGGCATCCTTGAAAATACGGGGCTCCAATATGAAAACCCCGTCTATGTTTGTCTTTATAACTTCCATTATTCCAGTCCTAATTCTTTAATTACTTTCAGTAGATATTGCCCGTATTGGTTCTTGAGCATGGGTTGTGCCAGCTGGCGCATCTTTTCTGCTGTTATCCATCCTTTGCGGAGGGCTATACCTTCCAAGCAACCCACCTTCAGTCCTTGACGTTTCTCTATGACTTCGATGTAGGTACTTGCTTCTGCCAAAGAGTCGTGAGTGCCGGTATCGAGCCAGGCGAAACCGCGTCCCAAAGTCTGTACTTTCAACTCCTTATCTTCCAGGAAACGTTGGTTGACGGTCGTGATTTCCAATTCTCCGCGGGCTGATGGCTTGATGTTCTTGGCCACTTCCACCACCTTGTTCGGATAGAAGTAAAGACCTACCACTGCATAGTTGGATTTGGGATGTTCGGGCTTTTCTTCGATAGACAGGCAGTTGCCTTCTTTGTCAAATTCGGCCACTCCGTATCTTTCGGGGTCGCTCACCCAATAGCCGAACACCGTAGCTTTATTCTCTTCTTCGGCGGTGCGTACGGCATCTTTCAGCATGGCTGTCAGTCCGTTGCCTTGAAACAGATTGTCGCCCAATACCAAGCAGGCGGCATCGTCCCCGATGAATTTCTCACCGATGATGAAAGCCTGTGCCAATCCGTCGGGCGAGGGTTGTTCAGCGTATTCGAAATGTACTCCGAAGTCACTTCCGTCTCCCAACAATCGCTGGAAAGCAGGCAAGTCATAAGGAGTGGAAATGATTAATATTTCGCGTATGCCTGCCAGCATAAGCACCGAGATGGGATAATAAATCATCGGCTTGTCGAACACAGGGAGCAGTTGTTTGGAAACTCCTTTGGTGATAGGGTAGAGGCGTGTTCCAGAACCTCCGGCTAATACGATACCTTTCATTTTTATTTCTTTATTGTGTTTTCTTTATTCTATTATTAAAGGTTTACTTCCCGATGCAAAAGTTCTTAAATATATTCTGCAAAGTCTCTTCCGAAGTAATACCTCCTTCTGCGACAATCTCTCCCAATTCATATATGCACTGTCTCAAGTCCTCGCTTATCAGGTCGCCGGGAAGTCCTGTTTGCAGCCCTTCCTGTACCCGATGTATGGAGTCAAGGGCCTTAGTCAAGGCTTCGTAGTGCCTTATATTGGTGACAATCACATCGTTTTGGCTTATTTCGGGCAGAGAAGCTTTCTTTACTAACTTACTTTCAAGTTCGGTTATGCTTTCGCGGTTCTTGGCCGAAATGAAGAGTTTTTCTGCATCTGTATCGGCAAACATGGACAGTAGAGCTTCCCGGCTCGTGGCAGAAGGCAAGTCTGTTTTATTGAATAGAATAATCAATGACTTTCCTTCGCAGCGAGACAGGATGTCTTCTTTCAGTCTGCTTACTTGTCCCTCGGCATCCGCCGGGTCTATTACCCACAGAACGATGCTTGCCTGTTCCATCTTTTGGAAAGTTCGCTCTATACCCAAACTTTCTATGGTGTCATCCGTCTGCCGGATGCCTGCCGTATCAATGAAACGGAAAGTGATACCATGCAGGTTGATGGTGTCTTCTATCACATCGCGGGTCGTACCATGAATGTCACTGACGATAGCTTTCTCTTCGTTCAATAAGGCATTCAGTAAGGTAGACTTACCGGCATTGGTCTCACCGATGATAGCTACCGGAATACCATTCTTTATGGCATTTCCCATACTGAAGGAATGAGTCAGGCGGGCAATGACTTGCTCTATTTGTGCAGCTAGTGTCTTTAACTCATCGCGGTCGGCAAATTCCAATTCTTCATGGTCACTGAAGTCCAGTTCCAGTTCCATCAGCGATGTGAAGTGCAGCAGGCGGGAACGTAACTCAGACAGTTCTTTGCTGAATCCACCGCGCATTTGGTTCATGGCAAGGCGATGGGTGGCGGCAGAAGACGATGCTATCAAATCGGCCACGGCCTCGGCCTGGCTTAGATCCATTTTGCCATTCAAAAAAGCACGTTGGGTATATTCACCGGGCAGGGCAGAACGGCATCCGTGATGAATCAGCCGTTGCATGACCTGTTGCAGGATGTAGGATGAACCGTGACACATGATTTCGGCACTGTCTTCACCGGTGTAAGAGTGGGGGGCACGGAAAATAGAAATCAATACCTCGTCTATCGGTTCACCTTCTGCCGAAATGATTTGACCGAATGTGAGTGTGTATGGCTTTCGTTCGGTCAGTGGTTTCCCTTGTGCAGGAGTGAATATCTGCGAAGTGATTTCGATGGCTTGAGAACCGGATACCCGGATGATTCCGATAGCTCCACCGGGTGCGGTGGCAATGGCGCAAATAGTGTCTTGGTTTATCATTCTATGCTGTATATAATGTTTGGACAATGAGTGCTGCCACCTTTTCCAGGTAGCAGCGGTCAGTTTCGTCAAAATGGTTCAGTTGGTCGCTGTCAATGTCGAGGACTCCTTTCACTTCTCCGTTGGCCAGCAGAGGCACAACTATTTCAGAACGTGAAAGCGAACTGCAAGCAATGTGTCCCGGAAACAAATCTACATCGGGCACTACCAAAGTACGGGCTTCGGCCCATGCTGTGCCGCACACTCCTTTTCCTTTGCGGATGCGGTAACAGGCGGCACTGCCTTGAAAAGGACCGAGAATGAGTTGCTCGCCTTTCACCAGATAGAAGCCTACCCAAAAGAACCCGAAGGCTTCACGCAGTGCAGCAGCGGCATTGGCTAAAACGCTGACCTCCTCTTTCTCTCCGCCAATGAACAACTCAAATTGCGGAAGAAAGAGTTGATAACGTTCTGTCTTGTCTGTAGTTGTTTGTCTGAAGTCGGCTTCCATGTGTCAGATTCTTTCCAATACTGTTTCTATCAATGTGTCAATCTTGTTTTTATAGCCCGTGTTGGCTTCTTTGGCTAAGCGGTTGGCTATGACCATGCACACGGTCATGGCTTTGTGTCCCATCAGTCGTGACAGTCCAGCAAGGGCAGAACTTTCCATCTCGAAGTTGGTTATGCGATAGCCTTTGTACTCGAAGTTTTCAATCTTTTCGTTTTGCTTCGGATCTGCCAGCGGAATGCGTAGCTCACGTCCTTGCGGACCGAAGAAACCTCCTGTTGCAATGGTTACACCACGCACCATATCATCCTGCCCAATGCGGTCTATCAGTTCGCTGTCTGCACTGATGACGTAAGGATGGGCTATACACATGTTGCCTTTCCATCCCATGTGGTTCACGAAAGCCTGTTCGAAGTCTAAGTCGCACACTTCGTTGCGTCCGGCATAGAAGTTGAGCAATCCATCGAAGCCAATGGACTTCTCCGAACAGATGCAGGTACCTACAGGGGTATAGGGTTGCAATCCGCCGCAAGTGCCGATACGCACCAGTTGCAACTGGCGGAACGATTCTTTCTCATATCGGGTCTGGAAGTCGATGTTTGCCAATGCGTCCAGTTCGTTCATTACGATGTCTATGTTGTCACAGCCGATTCCTGTGGAAACCACAGTGATTCGTTTTCCTTTATAGGTTCCTGTGATAGTCCTGAATTCACGGCTCTCTACCTCGCACTCTTTGTTTTCAAAGTGCGATGCCACCAATGCCACTCTGCCTGGGTCTCCCACCAGAATCACCTTGTCGGCTAATTGTTCCGGCTTCACGTGGAGGTGGAAGACAGAACCGTCAGAGTTGATGACCAACTCTGACTCTGCAAAATATTTTCTCATAACGGTTCAGTTTGGTTGTTTATCATTTCAAAGGCTCATGGCTTATGCCTGTTTCGGGCTTGGCTATGTTTTCTCTCATGGAAGTATCGGCCTGAATGTTTTTCATGCGATAATAGTCCATGATACCTAAATTGCCGGAGCGGAATGCTTCTGCCATAGCCTTAGGCACTTCGGCTTCTGCCTGAATCACGTTTGCACGTGCCTCCTCGGCTTTGGCTTTCATTTCCTGTTCCAGCGCGACGGCCATGGCACGTCTTTCTTCTGCTTTGGCTTGCGCAATGTTCTTGTCAGCATTGGCCTGATCTATTTGCAGGGTAGCACCGATGTTTCTACCTATGTCGATGTCGGCAATATCAATAGACAGGATTTCAAAAGCCGTACCGGCATCCAGTCCTTTGCGCAACACCAACTTAGAGATAGAGTCCGGATTCTCCAACACAGATTTATGGTTTTCGGACGAACCGATGGACGATACGATACCTTCGCCTACGCGGGCCAGAATGGTATCTTCGCCGGCACCACCCACCAACTGACGGATATTGGCACGCACTGTGACACGTGCTTTGGCTATCAGCTGAATACCGTCTTTAGCTACGGCAGTCACAGGCGGAGTATCTATCACCTTCGGGTTTACCGACATTTGCACGGCTTCGAACACGTCACGTCCGGCCAGGTCTATACCTGTAGCCATCTGGAAAGACAGTTCAATGTTTGCCTTAGAAGCAGACACCAGTGCATGTACCACCTTTTCCACGTGTCCGCCTGCCATATAGTGAGCTTCCAGTTCATCGCGTGTAATGTTGCTGAGTCCTGCCTTATGGGCCTCTATCATGGCCGGCACAATGACATAGGGCGGAACATTACGGATGCGCATCAAGAACAGTTGCACCAGCGAGATGCGTACACCCGATACTTTGGCCGACAGCCACAGAAAGAACGGTACATAGTGGAAGAACAGTACCACGAAAATAATTCCACCTCCTATAAGAATGAAGGGAAGATAGTTGGGTTCGATCATCATAATTGTAATATTAATAATGTGTAAATGTTATTCAGTTAGATTTTCCTTACGATTACGTTTCCTTCTCTGATACGTTCCACATAGACGGGAGTCTTTTCGTCTATGAACCCGTCGGCAGAACGCACTTCGATGATATGTCCGTTTATTTCGGCATTGCCTATCAGGGCAAGCCGGGTTATGCTTGTTCCTTTATCCCCTACTTTTATGTCTAAATCCTTCAAGGGGTTCGTGGAGTAATCCAATGTCTTTTTCAGCGAGAGTTTGTCCACGGTCTTGGAACGCATGAACCACACCATGACAGCAATGCAACCGATGGCCGATGCTGCCAGTGTGATGAATCCGGCGGTTGTACCCAATACGCTGAATGCATAATAGTTGGCATAGAGCAGGCAAATAGCGGATGCCACTCCGGCAATGCTGATGCCCGGAATGAGGAATACCTCTACGATGAAAAGAAGCAGTCCTGCCAAAATGAGTGCTACAATGATAAGTGTTTCCATATAAATACTGTTTGTATTAATGTTTCAGTTTCTTAATCTCTTCGTTGCGGACTTCGGTTTCCCATTGGGCTATCTCCTTGGCCAGTTGTTCTGTCCGCTTTTCCAAATCCAGGATGGAAGGTGCCACTGATTTTCTTTGCGCCTCGTTACCGTTGGCGTATCGGCTGCGTTTCTCCTCCAGTTCTTTGCTCAGATTGGCGTAATCCTTTTGCTTTTGCGCCAACTGCCGATAGAGTTTCCTCGCTTCGTCGGAACGGAAGTCGGCCAATGTGTAATACACGGCAAAATCATCTACAATGAATGTAAAGTCTTTCTTCTGCTGTCCGGCAGCTTGAGCATACATGGCGGCAGCCAGTTGCTGTTTGCCACGCTCCACTTTTTCTTCGTCTTTCCAGGTGACACGGATAGAACGCAGGCTTGCTGCATCTATGATTTCTTGTTCGTCCGTATTCTCGTAATCATAGACCACTTTAGAATCGTTCGGAATGAAGACATAGATACACACCGTGTCTTGTGGCTGATAGCGGTCGGATGCAAACCAACCGATGTCGTTGAGATCGTCTATGGCATACATGTAGTCATTGGCCGGAGAGTTGAACGGCATACCTATATTGTTCGGTTTGAGGTAAGTCCCGTCTTCCGAATCATAGCGCGTGACAAAGATGTCATATCCTCCCAAAGAGCCTTCGCCATCCGATGCATAATATAAGGTAACACCGTCCGACAACAGAAAAGGATAGTCCACATTGCCTTGTTCGTTCAGCGAAGAGAGCGGTTCCGGCTCACTCCATCCGTCCAACAGCCGGTTGGTGGAGTAAAGCTGCATCTGCCCATTCTCTTCGGCTTTGTCGGAGAATATTTTCATATTTCCCATTTCCGTCACGTAGGTCGTACCGCCTTGCTCGCTTGTCTGTCCTATCGTGCCCGCTTCTTTGCTTAGCTTGTAAAAGTCAAGGAACTTGCTTTTCTCTACCACAAAACTATCTATTACGGTCACGTCTTCCACACCTTTTATCATACGCGATGCCAGCCTGATGTGTTCCAGTTCGGCTTCGGCCTGCTCAGTAGGACGCTTTTTCTTTTCCAGCCATTCTATGTGTTGCTCGTAATTATCTACGGCATCGTCGAAACGATAGAAGTCATAATACAGTTTTCCCAAATAACGGTAAGCATCAATCACCTTGCGGGCGGCACTCTTCTCCAAATAAGGTTGCGCTTCTTGTTTTTCTCCCGTTTCGTAGCAGCAGGCTCCATACCAATAATTATAGTTGGCATTGGAGGGAGCCTGCTTCACCAGTTTCCGGAATACGGGTTTGGCCTGTTCAAACTCTCCTTTTTGGAAGAGCTGTTTGGCCTGTTCCAGGCTCTGTGCTACCACAGTGTTTGACAAACACAGTACAAATAAACCGATAATATATTTTTTATACATACGCTATTTTTCAATCTGATTTTAATTAAAGTCAAAAATACGAAGATTAATTGGAATTATCATCCTCTGTGCAATTCTATTTTGTTAAAACTTCCATAAATCATTCTTTTCATATACTTTTGTGCCCGATTTTTGTAATAGAGATATGGCACAGTTCACAGAAGAAGAGAAAATATTGCGCAGGGTAGGGCAGCGTTTCAACAAAGGAGTAGTGAAATATCGGCTGATAGACGATGGAGATAAAATACTGGTAGGTCTTTCCGGCGGAAAGGATTCATTGGCTCTGCTTGAGTTGCTGGCAAAACGCTCGCGCATCCTAAAACCTAAGTTTACGGTCGTGGCGGCACATGTCAGCATGACCAACATTCCTTATCAGTCGGATTTGGAATATCTGAAGCAGTATGCCGAAGAGTTGGGAGTTCCTTTTGTACACTATGAAACTTCCTTCGACCTTACCACCGACACACGCAAGTCTCCTTGTTTTCTTTGCTCATGGAACCGGAGAAAAGCTCTGTTTACGGTAGCCAAAGAGCAAGGATGCAACAAAATAGCGTTAGGACACCACATGGACGACATACTGGAAACATTGCTGATGAACATCACTTTCCAAGGTGCGTTCAGCACCATGCCTCCCCGGTTGGAGATGCGTAAGTTCGATATGACCATCATCCGTCCGATGTGTCTGGTGCATGAATCCGATTTGATAGATATGGCCCGCATCCGCAACTACCGCAAGCAGATTAAGAATTGTCCCTACGAAACTCAGTCCAATCGTTCAGACATGAAAGAGGTGCTGAAAACACTGGAAAAGCTGAACCCCGAAGCACGATACAGCCTTTGGGGCAGCATGACGAATGTACAGAAAGACCTGCTTCCTGAATGAGATTCCTTATTTGAGCTTTACAACGACAAGTATAGGATTATCATCGGCTGTCAGTCCTTTCAGTGAATCGTATTTCTTGTTCAAATCTTCATCCATTGCTATGCCGGCCTCTTTCCATGCCAGCAAATAGCCTCCGTGTGAGTTTGCAGTAGGTGCGGGCATAAACAGAGGACCATCCGTCAAATCATCCTTGAAGCCCGGAGAACCTCCTTCGCGTACATTGAAGCAGGAATTGTTGTGTTTGTCATAAGCCAAACATTCAAATTCATTCTTGTTTACATAAATCACCCAAGTCCAGCTACC
>JAUNIV010000080.1 GCA_030523385.1 Bacteroidales bacterium
GACAATGTAAAAAATAAAAATAATAATAACTCTAAGAACTCTATGACTACCGGGGAAAAAAGTGATTTTAATAATAAATGAAAGAGCCATGAAAACAAGAGAAACTTTCCCTGCTGCTTGTGCGGTGGTTGAGAAAAATATGCTACTTTTGCATATAAATTGGCAAAGGATTTGCCGGATGAATTATAGAAAGAACAACCATGAAAATAGAGAATTGGGGCACACTCCCTTACGCTGAAGCGTGGGAACGCCAGACAGAATACTTCAATGCACTGGTCGAAGCAAAGCAGGCCGGTGCGCCTTATGATAATCGCATTATCGTTGTGGAACATCCGCATGTCTATACGTTGGGCAGGAGCGGCAAGGATGCCAATATGCTTTTGGGAGAAGCACAACTGAAAGCCATAGGAGCCACGCTGTATCACATTGACCGGGGAGGGGACATTACTTATCACGGACCGGGACAGCTGGTGTGTTATCCTATCCTGAACTTAGAGGACTATGGTTTGGGACTGAAAGAATACATCCACGTGTTGGAAGAGGCTGTGATTCGCGTATGTGCTTCGTATGGCATAGAGGCAGGCCGCGTGCAGGGAGCCACGGGGGTATGGCTTGCCATCGGCACTCCGCAAGAACGGAAGATATGTGCCATCGGGGTGAGAAGCAGCCACTATGTGACCATGCACGGGCTGGCACTGAACGTGAACACGGATTTGCGCTATTTCAGCTACATCAATCCCTGCGGATTCATGGATAAAGGGGTGACTTCCTTGCAGAAAGAGTTGGGCAAGGAAGTACCTATGGAAGAAGTGACGGAACGCCTGCTGAGGGAACTGACGGCCTGCGGCCTCGTGTAACGGAATCAGGAGTAACGCTTGGGGTAGCGGAGCAGGATGCTGAGCAAGGCCACGATGCCGACGGCTGTGGGATAATACAGATGTCCCAATATGCTGAGCGGAGAGAGCGAGGCCAGTTTGGCGGCTATGAGCATCTGTGCTCCGTAAGGGATGATGCCTTGTACCACGCACGAGAATGTGTCCAGTATGCTGGCACTCTTCCGGCGGTCCACTCCGTATTGTTGTGCGATGTCGCGTGCCAGCGGACCTACGGTGATGATGGCAATGGTGTTGTTGGCCGTACAGAAGTTGGCTATGGCCACCAGCGCCGCTATGGTGAGTTCCGCTCCGCGTTTGCTGTTTACGTGCTTCGTCAGTTTCTGTATGACGTAATCCACTCCGCCGTTGAAGCGTATCAGCTCCAGCATGCCGCCTGCCATCAGGGTGATGATGATGAGTTCGCCCATGCCGGTGATTCCTGTGCCCATCGAACCGAACCATCCGAATACATCCACACTGCCCGTAGCCATTCCGATAAGTCCCGTAGAAGCGATGCCCAATATGAGTACGGAAGCCACATTCATGCCGGCTACGGCTGTGCCCAATACCACTATGTAGGGGATGACTTTTACCCATTCCACGGCCGCTACATCGGGTGTAGCCGTCACGTCCAGTCCCTTGAATATATAGTAGCCCAACACCAGTGCGGCTGCCGGAAGCACGATGAGGAAGTTTACCCGGAACTTGTCGCGCATGGCGCATCCTTGCGTGCGGGTGGCGGCTATGGTCGTGTCTGATATAAAGGAAAGATTATCGCCGAAGAATGCTCCTCCCACCACGATGCCCGTCATGAAAGCTAAGTTCATGTCGGTCTTTGCAGCGATGCCTGCCACTACGGGGACCAATGCCACGATAGTGCCCACCGAAGTGCCTACCGAAAGCGAGATGAAACAGGCTGCCAGGAAGATACCCGCAGGCAACAGCCCTTGCGGCAGCAACCGCAGGGCCAGATTGACCGTGGCGTCTATGGAACCTATGTCTTTGGCACTTTGTGCGAATGCTCCTGCCAGTATGAAAATCCATATCATGAGCATGATGTTCTTGTTGCCGGCCCCGATAGAGAATTGCAGGATACGGTCGTTCAGTCCCAATCCTTTGGTAATGCACACCGCATAGACCGATGCAACCATGAAAGCCACGGTGATGGGGACTTTATAGAAATCGTTGACAATAAGCGACGTGACCAAATAAAGGCATAAAAACACCACCAGCGGACTGAGTGCCCACGGGTTTGGCTTGTGTGTGAAAGGAGTTGGAGTTCCGCTGATCATATCGTTATATTGTTTAGGTTCATATAATTATGTGGTTATTGAATGTTATTATGCACATCCATGTAGTAGTCCACGTTCTCTGTGGTGAGCAGTGTGATGGGCATGTAGTTGATGGTTTTTACTTCCTTTTTCAATATCAGATGGTTGCAAAGCGACTCTATGCTGTTATATCCCTGTGATGCAGGTTGCTGGGCTATCAGGAAGTCCACGGCTCCCTGTCTCAGGCAATCCGTGTTTCGTTGCAGCAGGTCGTAGCCTATCAGCTTAAAACCTGTCAGTCCGTGTTTTAACAGATATTCTCCCACGATATATACCTTCGAGTTGAAAGTGATGCCGCATTGGGTTTGTGGGTGCTCTCTGAAGAAATCGTTCAGCAAGGCTTCGTCCTCGTCGGGCTGCTTGGCATACAGGTCCAACTCCACTATGCGGCATGCGGGGAAGTGTTCTTGCATGTATTGCCGGAATCCTTTCTCGCGGTCGAATTGCTGATTAGAACCAACGCGCCCTTCATTGATCTGCCTGAATATCACAATTTCCTCCGGCAACTGTCCCAACAGCATGGCCATCCGGGCAGCAAAATATCCGCTCTGCTCAGACTTCTGTCCGTAGAAAGCCAAAGGATTCAGCCCTTCCACATTGGAGTCGATGAAGACATACGGTATTCCGCGTTCTTCCAACTGTCCGGTTATGCGGGCTGTCATTTCGGGGATGATGGGTGCCATTACGACTCCGTCCGGCTCCATTTTCAGCACCTCCTCACCGCATTCCAAGAACGAACCATACTCGTATTGGTCATAATATACCACCGACAGCTTGAGGTAGAAATCCGAAAAAGCCTTGATGGCACGGTCTATGCCCGATTCCACGTCAGTCCAATAATCTCCCTTGTGGTGTTGCGGCAGCATGCACACGAATTGGTATTTTTTATGGGAAGCCAATGCACTGGCATACATATTGGGCTGGTAGTTGAGTTGCTGCAAAATCTCTTCCACCCGTTTACGGCTTGCTTCGGACACGCCGGATCTGCCATGCAGCACACGGTCCACAGTGCCAACAGATACATCTGCCATGCGTGCAATATCCTTTATTCTGATTCTTTCAGGCTGTTTGCTCATACCTATATTATGTAAATGTGTGCGAACACACTATTAAATTACTTTTTTTCGACACAAATATATGACAATTTTTGGTATTAAAAAAATAAGCATTACCTTTGTGCGCGCACACGGAGCCATATTTAGCCCTTTGTTCTCTTCTTTGTAGGACAAAACTATTGACTCATTTATGTGTAAACCAGTGAATTAATAAATTAGAAAAAAAGACAGCAACTAAATAACAATTTAAAATTGAAGGAATTATGGGAAAAGTAGTAACCTTAGGTGAAATCATGTTGAGACTTTCCACTCCGGGAAACACACGTTTCGTGCAGTCAGACTCATTCGATGTCGTTTATGGCGGCGGTGAGGCCAATGTGGCGGTGAGTTGTGCCAACTATGGCCACGAAGCTTATTTTGTAACCAAGCTGCCTAAGCACGAAATAGGTCAGAGTGCCGTAAATGCTTTGCGCAAATATGGCGTAGATACCCGTTTCATAGCCCGTGGCGGAGACAGGGTAGGTATCTATTATCTGGAGACCGGTGCTTCCATGCGTCCAAGCAAGGTAATCTACGACCGTGCCCATTCTGCCATAGCCGAGGCCGATCCGTGTGATTTCGATTTCGATGCCATCATGCAGGGAGCCGATTGGTTCCATTGGTCGGGCATCACTCCTGCCATCTCCGATAAGGCTGCCGAACTGACCCGTCTGGCTTGTGAGGCTGCCAAACGTCACGGGGTGACAGTATCGGTGGACCTTAATTTCCGCAAGAAGCTTTGGACCAAGGAAAAAGCCCAGTCTATTATGAAACCCTTGATGAAATATGTAGATGTGTGCATTGGCAATGAAGAGGATGCCGAACTTTGCCTCGGCTTCAAGCCCGATGCCGATGTGGAAGGCGGCAAGACCGATGCTGAAGGCTACAAAGGAATATTCAAAGCCATGGCTCAGGAGTTCGGTTTCAAGTATGTCATTTCCACTTTGCGCGAATCTTTCTCTGCCACTCACAACGGCTGGAAAGCTATGATTTACAACGGACAGGATTTTTATGAATCAAAGCGTTACGACATCAATCCCATTATAGACCGTGTGGGTGGAGGCGACTCATTCTCGGGTGGCATCATTCATGGCCTTCTCACGAAGCCCGACCAAGGTTCGGCATTGGAGTTTGCTGTGGCTGCTTCTGCACTGAAGCATACTGTCAACGGTGATTTCAATTTGGTGTCTGCCGAAGAAGTGGAAGCACTGGCAGGCGGTGATGCCAGCGGACGTGTGCAGCGATGAATATTTCCTGTAAAAACAAAGAGACAATATTATAATAAGGTATAAAAGACAATGGCAAGATTTGATAAAATAGCCGTATTGAACAAGATTGGTTCTACGGGAATGGTGCCTGTGTTCTATCACAAGGACGCAGAAGTGGCAAAGAAAGTGGTGAAGGCCTGCTACGAAGGCGGAGTACGTGCTTTCGAGTTTACAAACCGTGGCGACTTCGCTCACGAAGTATTTGCCGAAGTAGTGAAATATGCTGCCTGTGAGTGTCCCGAAATGGCCATGGGAGTAGGTTCTATCGTTGACCCGGCCACGGCTGCGCTCTATTTGCAGTTGGGTGCCAACTTCGTTGTAGGTCCTCTGTTTAATCCCGAAATAGCCAAAGTCTGCAACCGTCGTCTGGTGGCTTATACTCCCGGTTGCGGAAGCGTGTCCGAGGTAGGCTTTGCCCAAGAGGCAGGATGCGACTTGTGTAAGGTGTTTCCGGGTGATGTGCTCGGCCCTAAATTGGTGAAAGGCCTGCTTGCCCCTATGCCTTGGTCTAAGCTGATGGTGACGGGTGGGGTAGAACCGACACAAGAGAACCTCACTTCGTGGATAAAGGCCGGCGTATTCTGTGTGGGCATGGGTTCCAAACTTTTCCCAAAAGACAAAGTGGCAGCCGAAGATTGGGCGTATGTGACAAACAAGTGCCGTGAAGCCTTGGACTACATAGCATGCGCCCGTGAAGGAAAATAAGTGAATTTTGGGTTTCATTGTTGCTTTTTACGGGAAATATTGGCATATTTGCACCCGAATAAAACCTATTGTATCTATGAAAAAGACTATTCTGAAAGCAGCATTCTTGCTGTTCTGTATGGCCGGGACCACTCCCGCCATGGCACAATTCAATCTCAAGAAAGCCGTGAATGGTGCCGCAAAAGCCGCTAAGGCTGTGACTCTGACTGACGCACAAATGGCTGAGTATGTAAAGGAGTACATAGACTGGATGGATGAGCACAATCCCGTGTGTGCCGCCGATGATCCTTACACCGTACGCCTGAACAAACTCACCGAAGGACTTACCGAAGTGGAAGGTATTCCTCTTAATTTTAAAGTGTACTATGTGATAGACGTCAATGCATTTGCTTGTGCGGATGGTAGCGTGCGCGTCTTTTCCTCACTGATGGACATCATGTCTGACGAAGAGTTGCTGGGCGTGATTGGCCACGAAGTAGGCCACGTGGCACACAAGCATTCTAAAAATGCATTCCGCACCGCATTGCTCACTTCCGCCCTGAAAGACGGTGTGTCTTCACAAGGAGGTACGGCTGCCGCACTTACCGATTCGCAGTTGGGCGACTTGGGTGAAGCATTGGTCAATGCCAGTTATTCGCAAAAACAAGAGCGCGAAGCCGATGACTATGGCTATGACTTCCTGAAGAAAGCAGGAAAGAATCCTTGGGCTATGGCATTGTCTTTCCAAAAGCTGAAGCAACTGCAAGAAGAAGCAGGAGCACAGAAGACCAGTAAGCTGAACCAGCTTTTCTCCAGCCATCCCGATTTGGATGCACGTATCGAGCGTATGCAGAAGCGTGCCACGGATGATGGTATAGAGAAACCCGAATAAAGAAATTATTCAAAGAGCCGGGACGAACAATCATCCGTCCCGGCTTGAATTTTGGGAGATTTTGTCTTTGACATCAGCTTTGCCTCACGGCACAACCGGCATCCGACCATATAAAATAAAGAGATTTCCTTGCATGTCATTTTTAGCGAAAATCAAAGTTTCTTTCGGAAATCTCTGAGTGCAAAGTTACGGCAATTTTAGCACTTGGCTTCCTCTTTTCTTTCTTTATATCATAGCCGTATTTCCTAAAATGATGGCAGAAATTCCCGATTTATCTTTTCGATAATCCTGCTTTTTTATGCTTATTTTATTGATTTTTATTTGTCTATCAGCTTGTTATAAATTCTCCTGCTGCAGAATAATATAAAAAACACATTGTTTTTAAATGTATGAAATTCGCTATCTTTGTAACGAAAGGACAGAAGGTATATCTCTCAAAATCAAGAATGGCCATGATGAACTATACATTTGATACTTCTATGCAGGAAACCATGGTGCTGACCGATGCGTTTCACTCCAATGCGGCTATGTGCGAAAATGATAGCCTGTATAAAATTGTATGGGTGCAGGAAGGAAAGCTGAGCGTTGCTGTGGGTCACGAAGAATTGGAACTGGGAAGAGATGAAATCATCTCCGTCAGTAAGCACCACCGGATAGAGTTCCGGGAAGTATCCGGTACTTACGTGGCACTTTTGTTCAATGAAGACTTCTATGGAGACTCTAACCATTTGGTGGAGCCTTCTCATACGGGTATATTGTTTAATAATACTTCTACGCGCGTGGTGCGTCTTATTTTGCCGCCAAGAGATGCGGCCTTGATACGCGAATTGGTAGATAGGATGAGTATGGAATACATCATGTATGACAACCTGAGAGGCGAAATGCTCAATCTTTTGCTCAAGCGCCTGACCATTATCTGCATACGTTTGGCACGCAAACAGTTGGCAGAATGTAGCACTCACGACCGGGTGTTCGATACCATTCAGCGTTATTACACTTTGGTGGATCTTCATTTCAAGGAGAAGAAGCAGGTGAAGGAGTATGCCGCCATGCTGCACCGTTCTCCCAAGACACTCTCCAATATGTTTGCCACTTACGGCATGCCTTCGCCTCTCCGAATCATTCAGGAACGAGTTCTGACCGAGGCTAAACGCTTGCTGCTGAACACTACACACAGCGTCAAGGAAATATCGGTTATCTTAGGCTTTGAGAGTGTGGGCACTTTCAGCCGTTTTTTCAAGAATGCCACAGGTGAGAACATGTCGGCTTACCGAAAGGCTGCTTTGAAGAAGCTGTAAAAGTTCAGATACAATAGGGAATGTTTCCTTCTTCATCTATCAGCATGATAGTAAGTTCTCCATGAGGAAGTAGGGGAGCGCAATGCGCCGCACAATGCTTCAGCAGGCAAGGGAAGAACTTTTCGGAATCTTCCGCAGGGAGCAGCGTCCATAGCTCCCGTGCCAGCGTAATGCAGTCTATTACTTTTTCTGTTTCGGCAGAACAATCGGATTCAGCAGCAAGTTGTTTCAGGAAATCTTTGTTCATGACCACCCGCTTGCTGTGTGTATCCAGATTCCCCTCCGCCAACTTCACAGCCTTGCCCACCATGATACCCATTGTCACGGCTTTCACTTGCAAGCTGTCTGCTATTTTCAGTGTTTCGCCAATGAAATTGCCATAGTGCACAAAAGCCTGTGCAGGCAATTCCGGGTATCTTTGTTTGACAAACCTTTCGCTTTTGGCTCCTGAGTTGATGACTAAACGGGGCGATCCCACTGCCACGCACACTTCCACTTCCCGCCGGATGGCTTCCACGAAAGCTTCGGAAGAGAAAGGACGGACAATGCCCGAAGTGCCTATGATGGAGATACCGTCCACAATGCCCAACTTAGGGTTGAATGTGCGTTGTGCCAGTTCGCGTCCGCCGGGTACGGAGATGGTAACGTCCAATCCCTTACTATAAAGGGCAGATAGTTCGGCTGTCATCATCTGTCGGGGGACGGGGTTGATGGCAGGTCCTCCTATCTCTAATCCTAATCCGGGCAGGGTTACTCTTCCCACTCCTTCACCTTGCAGAAAACGGATGCCCGACCCGTCGCTCAACCTCACGGTGGCCACAATGGCACAGCCGTTTGTCACATCAGGGTCATCGCCCGCATCCTTTATGACGGTGGCGGTGGCACAGTCTGTCCCTATCTCCGTCTGTGCCACGGGCATGGTCATTTCTTCTCCATCGGGCAGGCAGAAAGAAATCACTCGTTGTTCTTCTCCTAATATGAGGGCTGTCAGAGCCGCTTTGGCAGCTGCTGTGGCACAGGCTCCTGTGGTGAACCCGCTGCGTAGCAGATAGAACTCCGGAACCCATTTCTCTATCTGTTTCCGCAGTCCGTGTTCGCCCGTCACCGTTATGAAGTGTGGAGGCAGGGTAGGGCGTTTTATGGCAAAGACGGGTATGTGCAGAAGGCGGGCAGCTTCTGTCTTTTCCAAGAATCCGCCGGTTTCTCCGCTTTCTTTCGTCAGGATGGCTTGCGGATGCAGTTGTTCCAGTAGGGAAGTTTCCGGTTCGTCGGGATGGTAGAATACCAACCGTTGCGTGTCGAAACCTTGCGCTTGTGCCAAGGCTACGGATGCTTCGCGTTCCAACACCCGGAACCAAGTGGCGTGACGTTCCCAGTAAGGACGTAATGCGCCGATGGTCTGCACGCCCGTAAGAGCCAGCAGAGAGTCTATGCTCCGTTCTTCCAGTTTGCGCATGGCATCGGCATAATCTTCACACCAACAGATGTCGGCACTGCGGGGAGGATACCTGCGCTCGTAGCGTACCACGGGTAATCCCAAAGCACGCGAAGTGCAATCCACCGTGTGGTGCAGCCGGACGGCAAACGGATGTGCAGCATCTACCAGCAGGCGGATGTCGTGTTGGCGGCAGAATGCTTCCATTTGCTTTTCATCCATGCCTCCGGTGAGACGCTTGCCGTGCTTGCACACCACTTCCTGCCACTCTCCTTTGGTGGAGTAAAAGTAAGGCTTTCCTGCCTCGTCGGCCACTTTCACGGCGGCTCTTCCTTCGGTAGTTCCTCCCAGAATCAGTATCATGGCCTGTAAAGGTGTTTGAATTCGTGAGCATATAGCCGGGACAGTCCCTGGCGGTTGTCTATGGCTTCACCCACAACCAACAGGGTGGTGAGCGTCAGGTTGTTTTCACGCACGATGCTTGCCAAGTCCTTTAGTTGCCCGCGATATATCTTTTCTTCTTTCCAGGTCAGCTTGTAGCAGGCAGCCAC
>JAUNIV010000081.1 GCA_030523385.1 Bacteroidales bacterium
TACCCCAATCGCGGTAAAAGCGGAGGACGTATATGGATTACGCTTCTGATTTTCTGCACACTTGCCACAGGTTTCATGCAGGCAGCCAACAAGGTGTTTGCACAAACCACAGTCACGGCAAATTTCCGGAATGCAACGTTGAGCGAAGTGCTTTGGGAAATCCAGCGACAAACGGATTTTACCTTTGTATATAGCACCAACGATGTGAAGCAAATCAAAGTAAAGGACCTGAACGTGAGCAACGAGAAAATTGCCAGCGTATTGGACAAATGCCTCAAAGATAGCGGGCTGACTTATACAGTACACGAAGGTGTCATCGCCATCAAGCAGGCAGAGGAAAAAGCATCGGCAGCTCCACAACAGAAAACGACAGTAAGCGGAACCGTATTGGATGAAACCGGAGAACCCATCATCGGTGCCAACATCCTGGTAAAAGGAACTACCCAAGGTACTACTACCGATATGGACGGACGTTTCACTTTGGATGTGGACAACGCATCTGCCATATTGGTTATCTCCTATATCGGTTACTCCAAGATGGAAGTAAAGGCTTTGATCGGAAAAACGATGAAAGTGGTGATGAATCCGGATAACAACGTAATGGAGGAAGTGGTGGTAACCGGTTATGGTACATTCAAGAAATCGGCCTATGCCGGTTCGGCTTCTACTGTAAAAGCCGGTGAACTGAAAGATGTCCCCACCGTATCATTCACTGATATGTTACAAGGAGCGGCACCGGGTGTACAAATCAGCAGCGAATCAGGACAACCGGGAGCAGCCACTTCCATCAATATCCGTGGTATGGGCTCTTTCAACGCATCCAGCTCACCTCTGTATGTCATTGACGGTGTGCCGGTGGTTTCGGGTGACTATTCTTCATTAGGAACAACTTCGGGATTGGATATCATGTCCACCATCAGCAACAGTGATATAGAAAACATCACAGTCATCAAGGATGCCGCTGCCGCATCACTCTATGGCTCCCGTGCTGCAAACGGCGTTATCCTTATCACAACGAAGAAAGGAAAAGTAGGACGTCCCACCATTTCAGCCAAAGCTGACTGGGGATTCTCAGACTTTGCCATGGAATACCGTCCGGTCATGAGCGGAGAAGAACGCCGTGAATATATATGGAACGGATTGAAGGCCTACAGCGAAAAAAATGGAAAGACAGAAGCAGAAGCCAGTGCGTATGCCGACAAATACATTGATAATTATGCACCGGTACCCTGGTGTGGCTATGTAGATTGGGACGACATCCTCTTTAAGACCGGTAAGCACGAGACATACGAGGTTTCGGCATCGGGCGGTACGGATCGTGTGAATTATTACACATCACTCAGCTATCTGAAACAAGACGGTGTGACCGCCGACTCCGGACTGGAACGCCTCAGCGGTCGTGTCAATGTAGATTACAAGGCATCCAACAAGTTGACTTTAGGAGCCAACATCCTCTTCTCCAGCGTCAACCAGGATGTATACAGTGAAGGCACCAGCTATACTTCGCCTTTCTATTCTTCACGCAACTGCGTAGTTCCTTCCGACCCTGTGTACAACGAAGACGGAAGTTGGAACCGCGACTTCATCCGCAATAGCGACCGTAACCCATTATTGGCACAGACTTACGACTATCGTCGTGAAAACATCTATCGTAGCTTCAACACCATCTACGGTGAATATGAATTCATCCCGAATCTGAAACTGAAATCTACACTCAGTTTTGACCATAGCAACGGCAAAGGAAGAAGATGGTATGACCCACGCACTTCCAATGGTGACGATGTAAACGGCGAAATGTATCAGAATTGGTATGAACAGAACAAGCTGGTATGGTCCACCCAGCTGTCATACAACACTACCATCAAGGAAAACCACCATCTGGATGCTTTGATCGGTTATGAAATAGACGACAGTTATTATAATTACATATCCGGTGAAAAGACCAACTTTGCTACCTATAAGAAAGATGCACTGAGCAATGGTGCCACAGTGCTGGATGTAAATGGCTATGACGTACGCAGCCGACTGGTTTCCTACCTGAGCCGCATCAACTATGACTATAAGAACAAATACTTCTTGGGTGCCAGTGCCCGTATTGACGGCAGTTCACGTTTGGCCTCCAGCAGCCGTTGGGGATGCTTCTGGTCTGTATCGGCAGCATGGCGTATCATCGAAGAAGAATTCATGAAGTCACAAGAAGACTGGTTGAGCGACTTGAAGCTGCGTGCTTCATACGGTGTAAACGGAACACTTCCTTCCGACTATTATGGCTATTACGGACTGGCATCACTCACGGGTTCTTATATGTCAATGCCTGCCTACAGCCTGTCACAGTTGGCCAACGAAGACCTTTCATGGGAAACCAACCACAACCTGAATATCGGTTTGGACTTCGGATTGTGGAATCGACTGAATGTAACCTTGGAATATTACACTCGTACCACCAAGAACCTGCTTATGGACTACCCTGTATCCATGACTACTGGCTTCAGCAGCTACTTGCTGAACATCGGCGAAGTAAAGAACAAAGGATTTGAGTTGGAAATATCTTCCACTAATTTCAATACCAGAAACTTCAAGTGGAACAGCACCTTCACATTGGCACACAACCAAAACAAGATTGTCACACTGGATGGCATACAGACCGAAATCATCAGTGGCACCCAAATACATAAGGTGGGTGAATCATACCGCACTTTCTATCTGATAGAATTTGCAGGCATCAATCCCGAGACCGGTGCTGCCCAGTTCTATACCAACACATTGGACGAGAACGGCAATTATGTAAAGGACATCACTGAAAAACCCAGCGAAGCCAATTATATTCCCTACAAACATGCCGAGCCTACCTTAACTGGCGGTTTGTCCAACTCTCTCCGTTACAAATGGTTCGATCTGAACTTCATGCTCTCATATCAATTTGGAGGTTATTCTTACGATACATGGGCACAGAAGACCGAACACGGTGGAAACGACCTGTTGGCCAACATTCCTACTTATTATAGAGACTCATGGAAAAAGCCGGGCGACGTTACCCAATACGAACTGTTCATAGCTGCGCCCACCTACCCCATGTCATCTTACTCTAACACCCGCCGTGTGCACAGCACCGACTTCATCCGTCTGAAGAATATCACCTTTGGCATCACACTGCCCGGACAGTGGACCAAGAAGTGCGGATTGCAAAGCGTACGCCTCTATGCATCGGCCAACAACCTGTGGACATGGGCCAGATATGATTACTATGATCCCGAAGCAGTAAGCGGCGGAACAGCCATCTGGGGAACTCCTCCCTTAAAGACCGTAACCTTCGGTATCAATCTTAATTTATAACATTTAAACCATATCCGATTATGAAAAAGATAAAATATATAGCTGCCTCAGCCGCATTTCTCTTGTTGGGAACCTCATGCGGAAACGACTGGCTCAACTTGGAGCCTTCCACCTATATGCCTACCGACGAAATCATCAATGAACTAAGTGACATTGATTTGGTATTGAACGGCATATACTCAACCATGCAGAGTGCATACGCCTACTCCGGACGTTTCATCTATTATGCCGATGCCACAGGCGATGACATGCAGACCATCAAATCGACCAACCGTACAGGAAGCTACTACCTGATGAAATACACCAAAGACGATGCTCCCTCTACTTTCTGGTCATACCCCTACAACATGCTGAACATGTGTAATCTGATTATAGGACAGACCGACGGCATAGAAACTCTTGAAACCGAAACACGTGACAGCTATAAAGGACAGGCATACGCCATCAGAGGTATGATTACATTTGAGCTGACCCGTTTTTATGGCTATCCTTATAAGAAAGACAACGGTGCTTCATTGGGTGTGCCCATCGCAAATAAGGTCTTCGGTAAAGACGAGAAACCTTCACGCAACACTGTGGCCGAATGTTATGATGCTGTCATCAGCGATTTGGAGACTGCCATCAGCTTGATGAACAACGATGAAGGCCGCAAGTTCAACAAAGGTCATATCAACCGTTGGGCAGCCATGGCCCTGTTGAGCCGCGTTTACCTCTATCACGGCGATGACCAGAAAGCATTCCAAATGGCAACAGAAGCCATCAATGGTGCCGAAGCACAAGGCTACCACTTGTGGAGTACGGAAGAATACCCCACTGCATGGAGCGTAGATGCAGGCAGCGCATCAGCCGCAGGCGAAGTGTTGTTTGAAGTAGTGAACACCACCGATGACAGTCCGGGTAAAGAATCACTGGGTTATCTGCACAACCCGAGCGGTTATTACGACATTTGTGTGACAACCAGCTTCTATGACTTACTGACGCAAGACCCTGACGACGTGCGTATCAAGTTGCTCAAGTCAAAGAACAATTATGGTTACTTTGTCTATAAGTTCCAACCGCAGGACGGAGAAACCATCTATGACGCCAACATTCCGGTACTCCGCCTTTCAGAAGTTTACCTGAATGCAGCCGAAGCCGCTGTCAAGCTGAACGACAATGCCAATGCCGTGAAATATCTGGATGCCATTGTAAACCGTGCCAATCCGGCCAACACCGTACAGGGAACTACCGTCACACTGGAGCGTGTGATGACCGAACGTCGTAAGGAACTGGTGGCCGAAGGACACCGCATGTATGATGCCTTGCGCGACGGTGGCTATGTGGAACGCTATGACATAGAGGACTCACCGCTCCCTAACCGCCATCTGCCTTTGGATGCCGATGCCGTCCGTTTCAACTGGGATTATTACAAGTGCGTGCTTGCTATCCCCAAAGCCGAAATGGATGTGAATCCCAATTTAATCCAGAATCCTGAATACGCCAAATAATCCCTAACAAAGAAGAGTATGAGAAACACTAAGTTCTATACACTTCTTCTGATTCTCTCCCTGCTTCCCACTACATTTGTAGCGGGACAGGAAGAGAAAAAGAAAGAAGAACTGACCGCCGACGGGCCTTATCTCCTTTATCAGCCCGACGGAAAGACACGCATAATCAGCGTAAACACTCAGGGACAAATCAGTGATACCACTTACACTGCACTGCCCGAAGACTTCTCCATGCATGTGACTGACCACAAAGGACGCTTCGGATTTGATGTGAAACTTCATCCCGTGAAACGTCCCGAATGGAGCTATCCGCAGACCGATAAGGTGTTCGTTATGTCCGACCCACACGGACGATTGGATTGTGTCATCAGCCTGTTGCAAGGCAACAATATCATCGATGAGAACTACCGATGGAACTTCGGCAACAACCACTTGATGGTCATCGGCGACATATTCGACCGGGGTTATGACGTGCCGCAGATATTCTGGCTTTTCTATAAACTGGAAGAAGAAGCCGCCCAGGCCGGAGGACAGGTCAGTTTCCTGTTAGGCAATCATGAACCATTGGTTACAGCGAACGACTTGCGTTACACCAAAGACAAGTACAAACAGCTGGCCGAGAAATTGGGCATGACCTATCCCGAACTGTTTGGTCCCGATACAGAACTGGGCAAGTGGTTAGGCACACGAAATACCATGCAGACCATAGGCCACGACCTCTACGTACACGCCGGATTGGGAAAGGATTTCTATGACCACAACTTAGACATCCCTACCGTAAACGAGGAAATGAGCCGCGCCCTATTCATGAGCAAAGCGGAACGCAAGGCTCTTTCTCCGCTCACAGCCTTCCTGTATGGGAACGATGGTCCTATCTGGTATCGCGGACTGGTACGCTCAGAAGAGAAATATCATCCGGTATCTTCTGATTCCCTGCAAATGATCATGGACAGGTATGGAGCACAACACATCATCGTGGGACATACCATCTTCGATGACATCTCCACTTTCTATGACGGAAAAGTGATAGACGTAAATGTAGATAACAAGAAAAACCGGGAAGAAAAGAAAGGACGTGCCATGCTGATAGAAAATGGCATCTACTATGTGGTGGGTGATGAAGGCATACAACGCCAACTGAATTCTGGCTTATAAAATAATGTAGGGGCAAAATATTTCTGCCCGAATACATCCATAAAGGTGTTATCGGGCGGAAAATATTCCGCCCCTACATTATATATATAGAAAACTTACTTAGCCAAGCTATAAACTACATCCATTATCTGCTGACCTATTTCATCGGCAGCTTCCATGGTTGAGGCTTCTGAATAGACACGGATAATCGGCTCAGTGTTACTCTTGCGCAGATGCACCCACTTGTCGGGGAAATCAATCTTCACACCGTCTATGTCGTTTATCTCTTCGTTCTTATAAAGTTCCTTCACTTTAGCCAAAATGGCATCCACATCCGTTTCGGGCGTGAGGTCTATGCGGTTCTTGGCGATGAAATAAGGAGGATAAGTGGCACGCAGTTCGCTCACTTTCTTGCCTTCGTGTGCCAGATGGCTCAAGAAGAGAGCTATACCCACCAATGCATCGCGACCGTAATGGCTTTCGGGATAAATCACCCCACCGTTTCCTTCACCGCCGATTACGGCATTCGTAGCTTTCATCTTGGTAACCACATTCACTTCGCCCACGGCCGAAGCGTTGTATTCACAACCATACTTGCGGGTTACATCGCGCAAGGCACGGGTAGAACTCAGGTTGGAAACCGTATTGCCCGGCGTATGTTTCAGCACATAGTCTGCCACAGTCACCAATGTATATTCTTCGCCATACATCTTTCCGTCTTCGCAAATCATGGCCAGACGGTCCACGTCGGGATCTACCACGAAAGCTACATCATAGCCACCCTTTGCCATCAGTCCCATGATGTCTCCCAAGTTCTTCTCCAGCGGTTCGGGGTTATGCTGGAAATCACCTGTGGGTTCGCAGTACAGCTTTTCTACATGCTTCACGCCTAAGCGTTCTAGCAGTTGAGGCAGAATCACGCCACCCACTGAGTTCACGCAATCTATGGCTACGCGGAAACCTGCCTTGCGTATGGCTTCCACATCGACCAGCTTCAGAGCCAGCACACTGTCTATGTGCTTCTGATTGTAAGTATTGTCTTCGCGATAGCTTCCGATGTGGTCAATATCGGCAAACTCAAACTCTTCTGCTTCGGCTATGCGGAGCACTTCGTTTCCTTCTTCCTTATTAAGGAACTCTCCGTGTTCGTTCAGCAGCTTCAGCGCATTCCACTGGCGGGGGTTATGACTGGCAGTGAGGATGATTCCTCCGCAAGCGCCTTCCATGGTAACAGCCAGTTCGGTAGTGGGCGTAGTAGCCAAGCCGATGTTTACCACGTCGAAGCCCATGCCCATCAGTGTGCCGCAAACCACGTTCTTTACCATTTCGCCCGAGATGCGTGCATCGCGACCTACTACTATTTTATTACTGCGGACGGTAGTTGTCTTACGTATCAGCGTTGCGTATGCTGATGTGAACTTCACAATGTCCAGCGGGTTCAAGCCTTCGCCCGCATGTCCGCCGATGGTTCCGCGGATTCCTGAGATAGATTTAATTAATGTCATCGTGCTAATTGATAAGTTATTTCATAGTAACAAGGATAAACCGAACCGGCCGCCGACTGTGTTCCTTCACTATGTGGAACTATCAGTCTGATTTTTGAACGGGCAGGAATCTCCCTACCTACTTTGAGGTAATCGAATGGAATCAACCAACCGGTAGGCACATACGCCACCGAATAATAGCTATACATCGCACCTTCCGTAAAAGTAGCCGAGTATGATTTTCCACTTTTGGTTAGCTGCATAACGTCCGGATAAGGAGTACCCGTGTTATAAGTCAACGTATCCAGCTCACCCGATTCGTTAATCTGGGCTTCCATATAACGAATCAGTATTTCATGGCGTCCATCTTCCATGGTTTCACCGTTTCCTTTATCCAATATCTGCATATAGACTCCGCTTTCCGAAAAAAGAACATACTCGTTCTTGTCGGCATTCGTTACAGAATCCTGCTCAGCAAACTGATTGAAACTGATTACATTGATATCTTGCTTGTCAATGAAGCGCTGTATAGCTTCTTTTTCTTCTTCCTTCAACTCCGCATAAGTTTTCCCGTTATTACAGGACTGCAACACCAGTCCCAAGAAAAACACCAACACCGGCAGTACACTTAATCTTTTCATTCCGTTTCTATTATAATTTGAGGCAAAAATAATAAATAAGCCACTAACTTTTATCTTTTTTCGCGCAATTATACTAAAATAACTATTTTTTTGCCTGCAGCAAATCTTCATACTTCACCAAAGCCTGCTTATACAGTTCGATGGCTTCTTCCATAGTGCCGTAAAATTCACCTCCAGAGGCATTCAGATGTCCGCCTCCATTGAAGAATTCAGCAGCCACTTTGTTGCAAGGGAATGTACCGACCGAGCGCAAGGACACCTTTATCATATCCTTTTCCGTATCTTCACGTAGGAAGACGGAGAATACCACATTCTTGATGGAAAGGGGAATGTTCACAAAACCTTCCGTATCTCCCTTCACATACTGAAATTTACCCTGCTCCTTACGGCTGAGGCATATCAAGGCCGAACAGAATTGGGGGAATACTTGCATCTTTTCGTAAAGCACATAGCCCATCAACCGCAAGCGGCCTTCGGAATAGGTGTTATAGACCTTGCGGTAGATTTCATCCTTGTCTATGCCTTTAGAGAGCAATTCACTGATGATGTAATATATTTCACGGCTGTTGGAGTTGTAAGTGAATCCGCCCGTATCGGTCATCATGCCCGTGTAAATACACTCGGCTCCTTCCTTGGTTATATCCTCAAAATATCCCAACCGGCATATCAGGCGGAAAACCAGTTCGGACGTAGAAGAGATTTCGGGATGCGAAATGACGATGCGACAGAAATCTTCCGGATTGAGGTGATGGTCTATCATCATTTTGCGTGCAGGCGAATGGGCCACAGCATCGGCCATATTGTCTATGCGCGACAATGCATTGAAGTCTAAACAGCAAATCACGTCTGCTTCGTTTATCAGCTTGTCGGCAAACTCGGCATACTTGTCGTAACGGATGATGTCTTTGGCTCCCGACATCCACCGCAAGAAATCAGGGAAAGCATTGGGCACAATGATGTTTACGTTTTTATCCTGCGTCTCTAAGAAATGAAGCAAACCCAATGAGGAACCTATGGCATCTCCGTCGGGTGAGACATGGGTGACTATGACTATCTTGTCAGCTCTTTCAAACCACTTTTCCACGTGGTCTATATTGGCTTGTGCAATTACTTTTGTCAGCATATTTATACCTTTTCTTTTTGAAAGGGCAAAGTTAGCATTTTTATTCTTAGTGCAGGACAAAAAGGCACAAAAAAAGTAAGGATGCACAGCTCATTAAAGACTGTAGGGGCAGAATATTTTCTGCCCG
>JAUNIV010000082.1 GCA_030523385.1 Bacteroidales bacterium
TTTATTTTTAATATTGGAATCAGAGAGCCAACTACTGATTCGCATTAATAATTAAAGCAATGAAAAAGAATCTTTTAGTATGGGGACTTGCGATGTCCCTGAGTGCAGGAATGGCATTTACTTCTTGCAGCGACAGCGATGACGAACCCAATCAGGGATTATCACAGGCTACAGTCAAGTCTGCCTTGATGGACCGGAAAGGACGATTGTGGATAGGGACACAGAATGGTTTGAACTATTATTCACAGCAAACACTGAAGACCTTTATCCACCAAAGCGAAGAGCCCTATTCCCTACCCGACAACTATATCAACCATATAGCGGAAGATTCATTGGAAAACATTTGGATAGCTACTTCCAAGGGAATGGTAATCTTCAACAATGACAGTGTCAACTTCCACCCTACGGGATGCCATAATATTTATTCGTCACTTTGCACGGAAGGTGGTATCTTATTTGGGAGCGATAACATCATATACCGCTACAATTACAAAAACCGACAGATGGACAGCATCCGCATCTGTCATAAAGCAGGTATAGACTCCACAGAATATCGCATACAAAAGATGCTCCTGATGGGAAAAGACAAAATACTGATAGGAACCAAAGAAAAAGGAATCTTCCTGTACGACAGCCACACACAGCGGTTATCGCCATTCACCAAAGACATACATCACTTGCTCATCTCATTGTATGTGGCATCGAACAATCAGGTATATGCCTCCTTTTATGGTGACGGTATATACTGTTATGACCTGAATGGAGAAAGAATCAAATACTATACCTCGGACACTTCCGAACTGAACAACAATTATGTACTGGACATCATAGAACACAAAGGCAAACTATGGATTGCCACAGACGGAGGTGGAATCAACATACTTGATTTAGCCTCTGATGAAATAGAAATAATATGCCATGTGGCGGGTGACAGTTTCTCTCTCCCGGTCAACTCTATTACCTTATTATATAAGGACAGAGACGGAAACCTATGGGCAGGCAGTGTACGGGGCGGGATTTTCAACATCAAAGAGACCTACATCCAAACCTATAAGGACGTAGCCCTAAACAACACCAATGGAACCAGCGACAAATCCATCATTTCTCTCTATGAAGAAAAAGACGGCAAACTATGGATAGGCACAGACGGAGGCGGAATCAACCTATACGACCCGCATACCGACCTATTCACTCATTTCCCATCCACCTATGGAGACAAAGTAGCATCCATAGCCCGCATGTCAGACACTGAGCTGCTTGTTTCTCTTTATACCAAAGGCTTTTGGATTTTCAACAAAAATACAGGCAAATACCGACCTTTCACGGTAGTGGATGAAGGAACAAACTACAAGGAATGTTTTTACGGCTATCTGCCATTAGCGCATCAGGTGGCCGACGATAAAATCTATATCATCAGCTATCGTCCGTGGGTGTATCATCCTCGTGCAGGTACATTCTCTTTAATGCCGGCCAAAGGCCTGGCCAATACAGATGCCCTACGCCTGGCCTACTCCAACGAGCGATTCTCATTATTAAAACGAAACAACCAGATATTCTATGTATCGCAAGAAACTGACAGCATCAACCTGTTATGCGAGTTGGACAAGAATGAAACCATAACCTCACTGGCTTGCGAAGGCAACATTATCTATATAGGAACAGACAGAGGACTGGGCTACTACGATATGGACCGGAATGAAATCCAGCACATTCCTACCAAATGTTTCGAAAGTGTTTCTTTTCTTCTGTCTGACCAGAAAGGACGACTTTGGATTTCGGCACACAACAAACTGTTTTCTTATCAAATCAAAGAACAGAAATTTACAATATGGAACAGTTCGGACGGATTTCTGCCTAACGAAATCCTGTTTGCCTACTACAAGCTGTCTAATCCGGACTTCATCTACCTTTGTGGTGCCGAGGGATTGGTAAAAATCCATACTGACATTCCACTGACAGAAACACAAATGCCCAAAATCAGCTTGTCTGACGTGCAATATAATGGTATATCCTACCTGAAAAATGTAAAAGATCATACCATTACCATTCCCTGGAACTACAATTCGCTGGCTATCCACACCCGAATCCATAACGAAGATATATTCCAAAAGAATCTGCTCCGATACACCATATCGGGTGTAGGCAAGCAGACATTCGAAACTTTTGAGTCCGAGTTATCCCTATCTTCCCTCTCACCGGGTATATATAAAATATGGGTATCATGCAGTGCCAAAGACGGTAGCTACACATCTCCTGTGCTTCTGATAAACATCCTTATCACCCCACCGTGGTACAAGAGCAATTGGTTTATCTTTCTGACAATCGTGTTGCTCGTGACACTGGTAACTAAGGTGGCGCAATGGCACTTGCGCAAACAAAAACAAGAGATGAGGGACGAAGTAGGCGACTTTGTCCAAACAGTTCTCTATAATGTTTTGGACAACAAGGAAGATGTACAGGCATCACCGGATGCCACAACTGTCCCTGCTGAAGTTACACCACAGCCAAGTAAAGCCGACGAGGAATTTATCGAGAAACTGAACCGGGCCATCAACGAAAACCTGTCGAGCGATAAATTATCCATCAAATTCCTAACGGAGACCTTGGCCATGAGCCGTGCTTCCCTATATAATAAGGTAAAGCAACTAACCGGAATGGGAGTAAACGAATACATCAACCGCCTGCGTATAGAGCGGTCAGTTTACCTATTGACACATACCAACTTGAGCATCAATGAAATTTCTTATGAAACAGGATTCACTTATCCGAGATATTTCAGTACATCATTCAAGCAGATAAAAGGAGTGACACCCTCACAATTCAAGGAAGAAAACAAGAAAAAGAATGCAGAATGAAATAAATCTTATCGGGATTCACTCTGTTTTAAAATGAATCCCGATAAGCAATTACTCAGCAAGCCTTAAAGCTCATATCCAGTCCCTTCACAGAATGCGTAAGAGCACCGAAGGAAATGAAATCAACGCCTGCCTGTGCATACGGCAACATTGTATCGTAAGTGATACCACCCGACGACTCTGTCTCACAGCGTCCGCCCACAATCTCTACTGCACGACGGGTATCTTCGGGAGTGAAGTTATCAAACATGATACGATCCACACCTTCGGCCAATGCCTGGTTCAGTTCATCGAAGTTGCGCACCTCCAACTCTATCTTCAGGTTCTTGCCTTTCGCCTTACAGTATTCCTTGGCACGAGACACTGCATTGTGAATGCCTCCGGCAAAGTCCACATGGTTGTCTTTCAACAGAATCATATCGAACAAGCCGATGCGGTGGTTGCATCCGCCACCTATCTTCACGGCCATCTTCTCCATGATGCGCATGCCCGGAGTGGTCTTGCGGGTATCCAGTACACGGGTCTTTGTGCCTTCCAGTTTCTTCACATACTTGTTGGTCATTGTGGCAATGCCGCTCATACGCTGCATGATGTTCAGCATCAAGCGTTCTGTCTGCAAAAGAGACTGCACCTTGCCTTCCACCACCATAGCTACATCACCCGGCTTCACGTGCGCCCCGTCTTGAATGAACACTTCTACCTTCATCTCGGGGTCGAAACGACGGAACACCTCCTTGGCTACTTCTATGCCTGCCAAAATTCCTTCTTCCTTGATGAGCAACTTAGATTTTCCCATTGCGTCTGCGGGGATACACGACAGCGTAGTGTGGTCGCCATCACCTATATCTTCAGCAAAAGCCAGATCTATCAACCTGTCTATTAAGTCTTTTACCACTAATTCGTCCATAGTTCATTGTTTTTTAAAAGAATTGATAGGCAAAGGTATGGATTTTCCGTATTTTTGCAAACTGTAAACCCGAAAAGAACGTATGAAATTTACCTTATTAGTAGTAGGACGCACCGTAGAAAAGCATTACGTGACGGCCATCAATGATTATGTGGAACGCACCAAGCATTTCATTTCTTTCGACATGGAAGTGATTCCCGAACTGAAGAATACCAAAAGCCTGAGCATGGAGCAACAGAAAGAGAAGGAAGGGGAACTGATTCTGAAAGCACTTCAGCCGGGCGATGTGGTGGTATTATTAGATGAGCATGGCAAGGAATTCCGCTCCATAGAATTTGCCAACTGGGTGGAACGTAAGATGCACACGGTCAATAAAAGATTGGTATTCATTATAGGAGGCCCTTACGGATTCGCCCCGAAAGTATATGAAGCGGCACAGGAAAAGATTTCACTCTCTAAGATGACTTTCTCACACCAGATGATACGCCTCATCTTTGTAGAACAGCTTTACAGGGCTATGACCATACTGAACAACGGGCCTTATCATCACGAATAGAGAGATATTAATAAGGGCGGATTCGTACGTCCGCCCCATATATCAACGGACAGTCATTTCCAAATCCACACAAACCGGCAAATGGTCGCTGAAACCACCCGAATACTTCTTGCCCCAATAAGTGCGTGAAGGAACATCACCACCATATTTCTCGTCTTCTTCCAACAGGAACGGATAACGCAGAATACGGGCCTTGTCATACGAAGTGCGCAAACCGGGATGTCCTTGCAACAGGAAACCCGAAACAATCAGTTGGTCCAGCACGCCCCATTCACCGCGATAACGGTAGGTTCCATCCTCACGTCCATCCATCAGATTGTAGAGGACACGAGGCTGTACGTCGTCTTTCGGAGCTACGGCACCCAACACTTCTGCAATGGATTTATTCGTAGGATAGTCATTGAAGTCTCCCACAATGACCACATTCGGACATTGACGCACAGCCATGACCGAATCGGCCGCATGCTTCAATATCTGAGCCGTAAACAAACGATAGGGTTCGCTCTGCTCTTCACCTCCCGCACGCGAAGGCATGTGACATACAAACACATCCAATGTATCGCCGGACTGCACAAGTCCCGCCACATGAAGGATGTCTCGCGTAGGACGTCGGTCTATTTCTTTATAAGGAATAGATATGCTCTGAGTATCCAACACCTTGAAGCTGCCACGCTGATAGAGCAAAGCCACGTCTATGCCTCGTTCGTCGGGCGAATCGGTCATCACATAGTTATAGCCCGCATCGCGCAGCGGCGAATGTTCTGTCAAGTCTTTCAGGCAGTGGTCGTTTTCCACCTCACACAATCCCACCAGATCGGGTACACGTTCTTCATGAGCAGTGGCCAGTATCACCTTGGCTATTTTGGCCAGTTTGTCCTGGTATCTCGCACGAGTCCATGCTTTGGGCGCATCGGGCAGAAACTCATAGTCATTCTTCAGCGAATCGTGTTCGCAGTCAAACAGGTTCTCCACATTGTAGAACATCAGCCTGAGAGGCTCTTGAGCCTGTGCCACCCCCAGCAGGCAGCACAAGCAAAGGGAAAAGATAATTCTTTTCATGGCGCAATCTTATTTAGCAGGAATGTTTACCAACACATCCAGCAGATGACGCCAGAATTTATCTACCGTAGGGATAAGCATACGCTCGTCCGGAGAGTGTACGCCGCGCAAGGTAGGTCCGAAAGAAACCATATCCAGCGAAGGATATTTCTCTAAAAACAGTCCGCACTCCAAACCTGCATGAATGGCTTTCACCTTCGGCTCCGTACCGAACAGCCTGCGATAACTCTCTACGGCTACTTTCAGTATAGGCGAAGCCGGATTGGGTTTCCAGCCCGGATAGCCGTCGCCCGTAGTGACGGTGGCTCCTCCCAAAAGGAAAGCCGAAGCAACCATCTCAGACATATCTTTGCGAGAAGAAAGGATAGAGCTGCGCTGGCTGGTCACAATCTTTACCTTATGGTCCTCTGTCTGCTTGATGGAAGCCAAGTTGGAAGAAGTTTCCACCAATCCGGGGATGTCCTGGCTCATGGCATATACTCCATTATGGACTGCATAAACGGATCTGAGCAAGTTTTTAGTAACCAAAGGATCTATGGCTTCAGCGCAAGGAAGTTCGGAAGAAAGTTCGGTGCGCAAGTTGGGTTCGGTTACGGCATATTCGTTTTCCAGTTCGGCTGTATAGACATTCAAGTCCACCCGAACGGCCTCCTTATCCTTCATGGGCACGGCACAAAGGGCGCATGCCTCGCGAGGAATGGCATTATGCAGGTTTCCGCCATCTATTTCACACAGCAGAAGATCGTATTTGGCAGCGAGTTGCACCAAGAAACGATCCAGCAACTTGTTGGCATTGGCCCTACCCTTATTTATATCGTCGCCGGAGTGTCCGCCTGTCAGTCCTTTCACTGCTACACGGAAATAGAAATAATCCTGCGGAGCCGGCACGGGAGTGTAAGCAAATTCGGCATACGTACCTGCACCGCCTGCACAACCGATGAAGAGTTCTCCCTCATCCTCCGAATCGAGATTAATCAGAATGTCTCCGCTCAAGAAACCTTCTTTCAATGCAAAAGCCCCGGTAAGTCCGGTTTCTTCATCCACAGTGAACAGACATTCCAGCGGACCGTGTTCAATGTCATCGGCAGCCAGAATGGCCAGTTCTGTAGCCACACCTATACCATTGTCGGCACCCAGTGTAGTTCCTTTTGCCTTCAGCCATTCACCGTCTATCACCGTCTCTATAGGGTCGGTCAGGAAATCATGTTGCACATCACTGTTCTTCTCGCACACCATATCTATATGCGATTGCAATACGACGGTCTTCAGTCCTTCCTTACCCGGAGTGGCCGGTTTCCTTATCAACACATTGCCGGCCTCATCGGTCAGCGTCTCCAACCCATGTTTCTCACCAAACGCTTTCAGGTAAGCAATGATCTTCTCTTCCCTTTTCGAGGGGCGCGGCACACGGCATATCTCTTCAAAATAATGAAAGACCGATGCCGGTTTCAATTCCATTTTATCCATAATTCCTTTTATTATTAATGCTATTCATAGTCCTGTTTCGCAAAAAATAGTTAAATAACCCCGTTTCGTGAACCACTTCCTTTTTTTTAATGAAAAAAGAGAAAGCTAAATCACTGCAAAAGTCTATCTTTGCTCCGCAAAAATAATAGAAATGCTCGACACTATCTTTATAACTGTGTTAATTGTTGCTATATGCGTGGCATTATTATGTATAGGAATCTTCATAAAGCGCTCCGCAAGCAGGGAGTGGGATGCATACAGTCGCAAGACCGCGAAGCCCGACGCCCCAACAAGCGAGCCATAGCTGAAGTGGAAAAGCCGAAGAAGAGAGTAAATAATTAATAAAAAATAGATACGTGAAAAAGATTATGAAAAGAAAAAATTTCATTATGAACGGATTGCTGGTAATGGCTACCGTCCTTATGTTTGCACAATGTAGCGGTAACAACAACGCTGCGACTTCTGCCGTGGCTCCAGCAAGTGGAGTAGCCGGTTCTTCCAACATGAAAATAGCTTATGTGGAAATAGACTCGTTGCTGACCAAATACAATTTCTGGAATGACCTGAACGAAGTGATGATACAGAAGGAAGAAAACATCCGCACCACGCTGAACGAGAAAGCCAAGAAGCTGGATGCCGATGCCAAAGAATTCCAACGCAAGTATGAGAACAACGGTTTTGCAAGCCCCGAGCGTGCACAGCAGGAATATCAGCGCATACAGAAACAACAGCAAGACTTGCAGGTGTTGCAGCAAAAGCTGAGCGATGAGTTGGCTTCAGAAAACCAAAAGAACAGCCTGCAACTGCGTGACTCTATCAACTCTTTCCTGAAAATCTACAACCAGACCAAAGGATATGACTTGATCATCAGCAACACCGGTTTCGACAACCTGCTGTATGCCAATCCGGCTTACAACATCACTCAGGAAATCATTGACGGACTGAACGCACGCTACAATCCTTCTTCAAAGAAATAATCATAGCATATTATAAAAAAGTTGGGGCAGAAAATCATCTGCCCCAACTTTTTTATAATCCTATCAGTCATTCAGCGTACAGATACTTACGCGGTTCCAATCGGGTTCTGAGAACATATCCCCTACTCCTTGTCCCTGCGCCGTGATACGCGATGCATCTATCTTATATTTATTCACCAAGATAGACTTCACGGCTTCGGCACGTGCGGCAGCCAATCTTTCATTGAAATCCAAATTGCCTTCCGGCGATGCATATCCTTTGATAATCACCTGTGCATCGGTATGCCTCTTCATGTAAGAAGCCACACGCTCTACGTTGGGCAACTGCGAAGCATCCACCGAAGATTTACCCTGTTTGAACGAAACAATGGATTCGGGCACATGGTTAGTTTCCACTATGGTTTCTACAGGCACAGCCTGATTGCGGCAATCATCCAACTCCTGTTGCAGACCATCCACCTGCTGTGCGGCAGCCATCAGCTGTGCGTTCTGGTTATCCACCTGCCAACGAAGGTCATTGATAGTAGCGTTCAAGTCGGCCACTTCCGCTTCATCGTATGGTCTCACGGTGGTGAAATAACGCTTGCCATTGCCGTTCATGAAGTGATAAGTCAGTCCGGCTGTCAGCTCAAAGCTGGCATTGTTGGCATTGAAACGACTTCTGTGTCGGTTGAAATCGCCTTGCATGTCATACACAATGGCAGGCTTGATACCAAATGTCCATGCTCTCGACTCTCCCATGTTGAAGTTGAGGTTCATCCCGAATCGGGTTGACCACGAATTGGCATCGCCCGGACCATCCTGATAATAGTGCAACCAACCGGCACCTGCCACGGCTTCCATCTCAAACACGCGAGGCTTGCCTGTGTAAGACCCGAAGAGGTTCATCAGGTTCACCTTACCAATCAAACTTACCTCCGAAGCATCGAAAGCCGTTTTGCTTTGGCTCGTGTTTACATATCCCATGCCTTGAATGCCCAAGCCTATCACCGGAGTGAGCTGTTTTCCGATGCCGAACCCGAATGCAGGACGCATACTCTTGAAGAAAGGATTATGCGTCAGGGGCGTCACCCCACCGGCTTTCAGTTCCATAGACCAATTATCACCGATTCCGGTTCCTTCCAAAGCCATTTTTCCTGTTTGAGCGTTGGCCACGCACGCACACGCTACAAAAGCTGAAACAATAATAGATTTTCTCATAGGTTAAAAGTTTAAATCATCTTACAATTATAGTTGTTCTTTAAATAATTTCCATTTCCGTGTCCCTGTCATTCTTTCGAGGTCCACCTTCACTTCACATAACATTTCGAGAAAGCATTTGGTTCAAATCATCATCCATTTATCAAGAATCCATATAAATTTCATTTTCAGTATTCTCTTTCTGCTTTACTCTCTGTCTCATTTTTTGTCGTATCTTTGCCGCGTTTTTCAATCAGGAAAGATATGGGTATAGAAAAAGGTATATTGAAACGTGC